>JAITPW010000015.1 GCA_031289255.1 Bacilli bacterium | reverse complement strand
TCCAAAATTAGTAGCTAGAATACCATAAGTACGACTAAATGATGCTTTATTTAAAATAAAGACTTTTAAACCATTATCACAAGTAAAATAATTTAATTCTTCATCGATAACATCATAATATTTTTTATTAATATTCATTTAAACAACTCCTTTACTTGGTTCTTCTTTTAATAAATAACTCATACTTACTTTAATATTCATGGCTACTTCTTTTAAATCATTTAAAGATAATTCATTAATTAAGGCTATTTCTTTAACTAAATCATTATTGAGTCCCATACTTTTTCGATTAATAAGATAATTAATAATTGAGCTTTGTTGATCATTAATCTTCTTAGTAATATCAATCATTACTTTTTTCGCAATTAAAAAATCTTCATTATCAATAGTCCCTTTTTTTAATTTATCAATAATCTCATTTATTAAATGCATACTTTTTTGATAATTATCACTATCAATACCAGCATTAATAATAATCGTATTATAATAGTGATCATAATGAGATCTAATTGAATAACATAAGTTCTCTTGTTCTCGTACTATTTTAAATAAATAAGAATTAGAACTTTGTCCTAATAAAATATTAAGTAATTGATATTTAAAAAAATCTTGATTATGATATGGCTTACTAAAAGTTAAACCGATAAATAATTTAGCTTGTTTAATTTTATCAATCACTTGAAACTCTTGATATTCATGAACTTTTAAAGCTATATTATTAATAATAGGATATAAGTTATTAGCAGTAAAATTATTATTTAAAAAGGTCTCAATAACTTCTTGATCATCCTTATTGACATAACCATAGATATAAGGATGATTATTAAGTATTATTTGATAAAAATCATATAAATCTTCATTACTAAGTTGTTTAATTATTATTTCATTACCATTTTCATTAATTGCCATACTGGTATCTTGACCAAATAATTGCGAAAATTCTTGATAAGCATACTGATTTTTATCATCATAAACCGCTTTAATATCATTAATGATATCAAATTTATTCTTCTTGATAATATCATTACTAATAGTTCCATCTTTTAATAAAGGATCTTTAATAAAAGTGATAAACAGTCTTAAAACTTTATTTAAATATTGCTCTTCTTTAATAAATAAAGAACTAATAAACATAATATTAAAATCAAAACATATTTGATCTCCTTTAAGATAAACACTGATATTAAAAGAAGTATCATAAAGGGCATCTAATACTTCGATCGTTTTCTTATTAGTTTTAGTCTTATTATTAGCATAACTTAAATAATCCTTTAATAGAATAGCTTTATTATAATTTAATTCATTACTCTTAATCATATATCTTAATTTAAGAAAATTAGTCTTAAATTTATTATCACTTATTAAATTAATATTTTCCATTTAATCATCTTCTTTCTTATATAAAACATCACGCGGTTTACTACCATTAGCACTTGAGACATAACCATTATTTTCCAAAGTTTCGATTAAAGTAGCAGCTCGATTATACCCAATTTTAAAGCGACGTTGTAATAATGAAGTACTAATCGTAGTTTGTGATTTCACAAATTCTAAAGCTTCATCATACAGTTCATCACTACTTTCAACGGTTGCTATTGTCGCACTTGATAAATCTTGAAATTTATTCTCTTCTGGTTCATTGATAACCATTTGTTTTTTTATAGCATAAACAACTTTATTTACTTCTCGATCAGACAAAAATGTACCTTGAATTCTAACTGGTGAGTTAACTCCTAAAGGACTAAATAACATATCCCCTTTTCCTAGTAATTTTTCAGCTCCAATCATATCAAGAATGGTTCGTGAATCAATACTACTACTAACAGCAAAGGCAATTCGACTAGGAATATTAGCTTTAATAATCCCGGTAATAACATCAGTACTAGGACGTTGGGTTGCTACAATTAAATAGATCCCTGCTGCTCGAGCCATTTGGGTAATTCGCATAATACATTCCTCGACATCTTTAGGACTAACCATCATTAAATCAGCTAACTCATCAATAATAACTACAATATAAGGTAATTTAGTAAGCTTTAATTCTTCATTTGCTATTTTGGTATTAAACTTCTCAACATAATCATTATATGACTCAATACTCTTACAATTATACTGAGCAATTATTTGATATCTTTCATCCATTTCTTCAACAACTTTTTTCAAAGCAACACTAGCTTTTTTAGGATCATTAACAACCGCTGTTAATAAATGAGGAATACCATTATAAATACCTAATTCAACTTTTTTAGGATCTATTAACAACAGTTTTACTTCTTCATAATTAGCATTTAATAACAACGAAATAATAATACTATTTATACAAACCGATTTACCACTACCTGTTGTTCCAGCGACTAATAGATGAGGCATTTTATCTAATGAGCTATAAACACTCTTCCCCGTAATATCTTTACCTAAAGCAAATACTAATTTATTTTCTTTTTGATAATCGATATCATCTAATACTTCTTTTAAAGTTACAATCGTATTTTTCTGATTAGGTATTTCAATACCAATTGCTGATAAACCAGGAATAGGTGCTTCAATACGGAGTTGTTTAACAGCTAAGGCCATTTTAATATCATCAGCTAAATTAACAAGACGATTAACTCTTGTCCCTGCACTTAAAATTACCTCAAACTTAGTAATTGATGAACCAATATTAATATTATTAACTTTAACATCTAAATTAAAGTTTTTTAAAAACTTTACTAAAGTATCAGCTTTATCTTGGGCATATTTTAAATTAGCATTACTCCCATCACTCTTTAAAGCTTTATTTAACAAATCTCTACTAGGTACTTGATAATCAGTAATATCATTAATTTTATTATTTTTAAGATTATCTAAATCATAAACCTCATCTTCATTATCAAAGATATTATCATCCATTTCAAATGGTAAATTATCATTAATATCTTCGATGACTAATTCTTCGTGGTGATTATTATCAACCATAATATTATTTTTATCTTCTTTTTTTACTATTTTTGATTCGGCATAATCATTAATAAAGATTTTCTTCTTAGCTTCTCTTTTTTTAATGATACTCTTAATATTATTAGAAGTATCTTGTGATATTTGGATAATATTTTGATGTTGTTTCTTTACTAGCGTACTGATACTAATCATAAAATAAATCATTATTCCAATCATAACTAAGACTATTCCAAAAATTAATGTCCCTATTCTACCAAACAACTGACTTAAGCCACCATAGATAAACATCTGAATTAATCCAATTTTTGATTCATTTAAATGTTTAAAATCAATAATCTTAAGACCGATATCTTTAGGAAGATACCAATATGCTAACAACAAAGATACCCCTAAAATAAAGATGATAGAACCAATAACATAACGTGATCTAAGTTTAAGAAAAGTACCTTGCCCTAAAACATAACTAAAATAGATAATTAGTTGCCCAATTACCACAATATGAACTATTTCTCCAAAAATATCTTTAAAGAATAAGTTAATACTACTACCACCAATTCCTAGTTTAAATAAACCAACTATTAATAAAGCAATCATAATAAAAGCACTACTATATAATATAATTTCTTTATTATTATTATTAAGATTTTTTTTCTTCGTTTTTTTCTTTTTAGCCATGTTTATCACCTTTAATATTATATCATATTTTACATATATAATTAAAACAATCATAACTGTCTATGGTATAATGTCATAGAAATGAGGTGTTTAGCAATGATGTTTTTTATTGATGTTGATAATACGATATTAGAACACTCTGGTTTTTATTCATTAAATACCGAACAACGTATTCATCATTCGATTGGTGAATTTCCTAATGAAAATGGTCATGCAATTAAATTAATGTATGATTCAGCAATATGTCGTAATCCCGATATCATCAAAGCGCTTTTTAAATTAGATAATGTTTTTATTCTAACCAAATATCCTGATTTAGAATATGAAAAATACAAACAAAAACGATTGACTGAAATTTTAAATATATCAGTTGAAGAGTTATTAACCATTAAAAATAAAGATGGTATTAATAAATATATTGCTTTAGCCCAATCAGATTCTAAAGTAATAATTGTAAAAGACTTATTTAAAATAGATAAATTAAATGATTGTGTTCTAGTTGATGATTATTCAGCCAATCTTATTGAATGGGATAATAATGGTGGTAAATCAATTAAATATTACAATGAATACAATAGTCCTAATCATCCTTTAAAAGGCATATCAATCTCTAATTTTAAAATCTTTAAGCCCATGCTGGCCATTAGAGATATGAAAAAGGTCAATATCTCATGTAATAATTCCTATGTCTTAAGTAAAATTATCAACATTTGGAATACTAGTGCTCTTACTAATATTAGAGATCGTAATTTTTGTTTTAACTATATTGATATCTTAGAATTAATCTATAATGATTTAGTTAATAAACTTGATCTTAAAAATCTAACTATTAATACTAAATATACCATTACTAAAATCCTCCTTGATTATTATCATCTACAATATCACATTGATCCTAATTATTGGAATGAAGTATTAAATAAAGAAATTAATAATAATAATTTTAATTTATTATGTGCGACCTTTGATATTGATTTTTCAAGATTAGATCATAATAGTAATGATAGTACTAATATAAAAGTCTTTGATGATGAAAATTTTGAACACAGCAATTATTATGATATTTATATTACCCTTGATACTAATACTTTTTTAGACAACATTGATCAATCCTTACAATCGCTTTTAACTTATTTATCATTTTATTTTTTTAAGGATAAATAATGGATACTTCTTCACATATCTGTATGGGTATTGCTACGGGGTTAATAATCTCTAATGTAGCAACTCAAAATAATGTAGAAGTTAATGAAGCAAGTGTTGTCTGTGTTAGTATTATTGCTAATATCATTTGTGATATTGATGTTGTTTTAAAATTAAAAAGCAATCAATCTTATATTAAAAATCATCGAGGAATATCTCATTCTTTTCTTTTAACTATTTTTTGGATTGTTTTAATCAGTTTTTTAGGATATTTAAGTGTTAAACAAAATTATTTTATATATTTATTAGTTGCTATTGTTGGTGTTTATAGCCATATCTTTACTGATTTATTAAATGGTTATGGAGTTCAATTCTTATGGCCTATTCATAAAAAATGGATTGCCTTAGGTATTACTTATACTTTTGATACAGTTTTAATTTCCCTTCACATTATTGCTTTTCTTTTAATTATCTATGCTAAAACAAATGTTCTTTTAACTTTTCTAACTATTTATCTCTTTATTTTAATATATATCTTTATTTCTTATATCTATCACTATCAATTAAAAAAACTATTAATTAGAAAATATGGAAAATATAAACGATTAATTATTCAAGCAAAATCATTACCCTTTAATTGGAAATATGTTTATGAGACAACTGATAAAAAGTTTTATATGGGGATTGTCCGTTTTAAGACCATTATTCAATTACGATATGAAAAAAGAAAAGAAATTCTTAGTGAAGCATTAGAAAAAGAAATTATGAAAGATAAAAATGTTAAAACATTCATTGCTTTTACTCCTATCTATAATTATGTTATTAAACATTATCCTGATCATAAAATAGATATTAGATTTTATGATTTGCGTTATTTAATGGTTCGTAAAAATACCATGTATTATACTTTTAATTGTTTAATCCATTTAGAGAACAATAATGTTAAAAGTAGTTTCTTAGGTTTTACAATTAATGAAGATAATGCTCGTAAAAAATTTACTAAAATAAAAGAAAAACATCACTAAAAAATACTCCTTTACGGGAGTATTTTTTAACCAATCGCAATATTTTCTTCAGGATATCTAATTAAATCATCATCCTCTTTATTACGAGCGAATATTAATAAAGTATTCGTAATACCGATTTGACCAATCATCATTAATAAAGCGATTATAACTTTACCAACAGTATCTAATTGGGAAGTTATCCCTAAAGATAGTCCTGTTGTCCCAAAAGCTGAACATACTTCAAAAACAATACTTTGGAGATTAAGCTGAGCATTAAGAAATAATATTAATAATGATGCTCCATTAACCATAAACATAGCGACACAAATACTAACAAAGGCATTAAATATTGTAATTTTAGGAATAGTTCGATTAAAAGCTACAACATCTTTCTTATTTGATGCATAATGATATAAATATAAGACAATAATAGCAAGAGTCGTCGTTCTAATTCCTCCTCCAGTTGAAGCTGGAGCTGCCCCAATAAACATTAAAATTGTTAAAGTAAATTGAGTAGCTGGATTTAAACTATTAATATTAACCGTTGCTAAACCAGAGCTTCGTGAAGAAACAACTTGAAATAAAGCCATAAAGAAACCTTTAATACCACCGACTTCATTAAAGAAATAATGATAGTCAGTAACTAAAACTAATAATAATCCAATAACTAACACCACAAAATAAGTAACTAAACTTAACTTAGAAAATAAACTAAAATGAAAGACACTTTTACTTTTCTTACTTAAAAAATATCTTTTAATATCAATTAAAACCGGAAAGCCTAAACCACCAATAATAATAACAATCATAAAATAAATTTGAAATAAATAATCATTGCTAAAACTAAAAAAAGAATTACCCGTTAAATCAAAGCCAGCATTTGTTAAAGCAGCTGTCATATGAAAATAAGAAAACCATAGAGCTTTTAATAAATCATAATTATAAAAAAGTATCATATGAATACTTACTATTAAAGTAAATAATATTTGAATAATAAACATAATCATAATAGCATCTTTTATTAAAACAACCATTCCACTAGTTGAAGTTTGTTTATGTTCTGTATAAATCATCATCCGATCAGTTGTTGTGATTTTTTTATTAATTAACATCAAGACGAGAACTTTAACCGACATAATACCAATGGCACCAATCTGAATAAGAATAAGGATAATGACATGGCCAAATGAATTAAAAGTTTCACTAATATTAACCGTTGTTAATCCCGTAATCGAAAAAGCCGAAGCTGATACAAAAAAAGCATCAATGAATTTAATAAAATCTTGATTATTATGAGATATTGGTAAGAATAGTAAAAGACACCCAATCATAATCACTGATAAATAACCAATACCAATGCGTCTTCGATAAGAAATGCTTCTATTTTTTTTGCCAAATAATCTTAAACCTATATTACCTTTTTTCATAATATCACTAACCTATCGTAATATTTTCTTCGGGAAGTCTAATATTATTAGTATAATCGCGATCTTTAGTAAACAATAACAGACTATTCGCAATTCCTATTTGTCCAATAACCATTACTAAAGCAATTACTAATTTACTTACCGTATTTAAATCCTGTGTAAAGTCTAAAGTTAAACCAGTTGTCCCAAAAGCTGAACATACTTCAAAAAAAGCTTCAATTAAGCGAGATTGGGGATCAAAAACAACAACAACAAAAGTAGCTAGTGTAACTAAAAAGATTGCATAACTAAAAGTTATAAATGCTGCATACACCGTTTGTTTTGGAATACGACGATTATAGGCTTCAATATCATTCTTATTAAATAAATTAGTTTTTAAAAACAAGAATATTAAAGCAAAGGTTGTCGTTCTAATACCTCCTCCAGTCGAAGCTGGAGCTGCTCCAATAAACATCAATATTGCTATAATAAGCTGGGATGCTTGTGAAAACTGACTTAAATCAGTCGTAACAAAACCAGCATTTCGGGCTGAAATAACATGAAATAATGAATAAAAAATACCTTTAAGATAATTATTATTAATAAAAAGATTTTGATAATCAACAAGACATATTAAAATAAAAGCAATAATAGTAATCACAAAATAAGTATAAATACTAATCCGACTAAATAAAGAAAACTTAAAATGATCTTTATTTATTTTGGCGATAATGAATTTTTTAATATCTAATAAAATGGGAAATCCTAATCCTCCGATGATTATTAAAATCATAATATATCCTTGAAATAAATAATCATTACTAAAATTAATGAAACTATTCCCAGTTAAATCAAAACCAGCATTATTGATAGCACTAATGGCATGAAAGAAACCAAACCATAAAGCTTTTAAACAATCATAATGATAAAAAAACATCATATGTAAACCAATAATCAATGAAAATAATAATTCACAAGCAAAGATAATAATAAATACTTCTTTTATTAAGCGTACTAATCCGGTATGGTTTGTCAGATTTTGTTCAGTAAATATTAACATGCGATCAGTCGTATTTATTTTTTTACCGACAATTAATAATAATATTATTTTAAAAGTCATGACGCCCATACCACCAACTTGTACTAAAATTAAAATAATTAGTTGACCAAAATTATTAATCGTATCGACTGTAATAATCGGTGATAATCCTGTATCACTAAATGCCGATGCAGAAATAAAAAAAGCATCAATAAAAGAAATAATCTCACCATTCTTACTAGTTAAAGGACTAAATAAAAGAAATGAGCCTATTAGCACAATTATTAAATAAAAATAAGATATTTTTTTTCTAAATTTATTTTTACTACTACCTTCGACTTTTACCTTCATTAAAGCACCTCTTGCTTGAATATAATAACACCTTAATATATAATTGTAAATATAAAACTATGCTTTTAGTCATTTAATATTAATTAAAACATTGTTTTTATTTAATAGTTATACTATAATAAACAAGCATTCTAAAGGAGGATTCTTTTATGTTAGAAACTAAAGATGTCTTAGTAATCGGATTAGGTCGATTTGGTAGTGCTATTGTCCGCAAATTACTAGATTTAAAACAACGGGTAACTGTCGTTGATGTCAACGAACACCAAGTCAATCGTTTTGCGAGTATTGTTGAATATGCTAAAGTATGTGATACTCGTGAGGAAGCAGTCTTAAGACAATTAGGTGTTAATAATTATGACCATGTCGTTATTGCAATCGGGAGTAGTATAGAAGCTAGTATTATTACAACCTTGTTACTTAAAGATATGGGTGTTAATAATATTACTGTTAAAGCCAAAAACGATCAACATCAAGCAGCTCTTCAAAAATTGGGTATCCCATCAAATAATATCATCATGCCTGAAAGAGAAATGGGTGAAAAAACAGCCCAGACTATTGCTATCCCAATTGTAGCTGATTATGTCAATCTCCTAGGTAATAAATTTAGCATCATTGAATTATTTCCCCGTAAAACAGTACTATCAGGTCATTCCTTAGCTGAAATAAATATTAAGAGCAAGTACAATGTTAATATTTGTGCTATTCGCCGTGGCGATGAATTAATTATTCCTAATGGTGAAACCATTATTACTGAACAAGATTCATTAATTGTTATTGGTGAAGGTAAATACTTAGAAAAATTTGAAAGATTAATTAATTAAAAAAACCAGGAAAGTTATTTCTTGGTTTTTTCAATAATAAATTTATTATCATAATCAATGATGATATGATCATTAATATGAATATTTTCTTTAATAATTTCTTTAGCAATTAATGTTTCTAAATTTTTTTGAAGATATCTTTTTAAAGGACGAGCTCCATACTTATTATCATAGCCATGTTCAATAATACTATCAATAGCTGTTTGAGTTAATTCAATGCTAATATTATCATCTAACAAACGCTGATTAATATCATTAATAAACTTATTAATAACCTTAGAAACTAAATCCTTACTAAGAGTATTAAACATTATAATATCATCAATTCGATTAAGAAACTCTGGTCTAAAATATTCTTTTAATAATTCATTAATCCTATTAGTTGTTTCTTTATTATTATCATTTTCTAATAAATATTGTGATCCTAAATTACTAGTCATAATAATAATAGTATTTTTAAAATCAACAACCCTTCCTTTAGCATCTGTTATACGACCATCATCAAGGATTTGGAGAAGGATATTAAAAACATCTTTATGAGCTTTTTCAATTTCATCTAACAAGATAATCGCATAAGGTTTTCTAAATATCGCATTAGTAAGTTGTCCACCTTCCTCATAACCAATATATCCTGGTGGAGCCCCAATCAAACGAGCGACATTATGTTTTTCCATATATTCAGACATATCAATTCTAATCAAGGCATCCTTACTATCAAATAACTCTAAAGCCAATGACTTTGCTAGTTCCGTTTTCCCAACTCCAGTTGGCCCTAAAAACATAAATGAACCTAAAGGACGATTAGGATCTTGAATTTTAGCTCTTGATCTAATAATAGCATCACTAATTTTTTCAAGAGCTTCTTCTTGGCCAAAAACATAGTTATTTAAATTATCATATAAATGAAGAATTTTCTCACGATCTTTTTTTACTAGTTTACTTAAAGGTATACCTGTCCAATTTGCGACAACTTGAGCAACTTCTTGTTCATCAACAATCTCTCTTAATAACTTGTTATCATTAATAGCTTGTTCATCAGCAAGTTGTTTCTCTAAAGCTGGAATTATACCATATTGTAAACGAGCTGCTTCTTCCAAATTACCATTATTACGAGCTTGATCATATTGATGACGAGCTTTTTCTAAATCTTCTTTATTTTTTTGAACTTTTAATATTTCTTGTTTTTCACATGCCCATTTTTCATACATAACTTGATGTTCTTCTTTTAAATTAGCAAGTTCTTTTTGAATGTTTTGAAGTCTTAGAATTGATTTATTACTTTTTTCCTTCTTTAAAGACATTTCTTCTATTTCTAACTGTCTTATTTTACGAGTTAGTTCATCTAAAGAACTTGGCATACTATCAATTTCAGTTCTAATAGTTGCACATGCTTCATCAATAATATCAATCGCTTTATCTGGCAAAAAACGATTAGTAATATAACGTTGCGATAATTTAACAGCGGCAATAATAGCTTCATCTGCAATTTTAACACCATGATGAATTTCAAATCGTTCTTTTAAACCTCTCAATATGGAAATGCTATCTTCAATATTAGGTTCATTAATCATTACTTTTTGAAATCTTCTTTCTAAGGCAGAATCTTTTTCAATATACTGTTGATGTTCACTTAAAGTGGTTGCACCTATACAATGTAATTCACCACGCGCCAGCATTGGTTTTAATAGATTAGAAGCATCCATTGCCCCATCACTCTTACCAGCACCAACTAATGTATGAATTTCATCAATAAACATAATTATTTGTCCATCTGATTCTTTTATTTCATTTAAAACCGCCTTAAGACGTTCTTCAAATTCACCACGATACTTAGCTCCAGCAATTAATGCTCCCATATCTAATTCAAAAATAATTTTATCTTTCAAACCCTCAGGTACATCTTGAGCAATTATTCTTTGCGCTAATCCTTCAACAATAGCTGTTTTCCCAACTCCTGGTTCACCAATTAAAACTGGATTATTTTTCGTTTTACGAGATAATATCCTTATGACTCGTCTAATCTCTTCATCACGACCAATTACTGGATCAGTCTTATTATTTAAAGCATCTTCAACTAAATTACGTCCATATTTTGTTAAAGCATCATAACTAACTTCAGGATCCTTACTAGTAACATTTTTATTCTTACGTAAATCATTAATGATATCCTTAACATTATGATTGTTAAGACCATAAGACTGCCATAAATTATTTATTTTGTTATCTTTAATATTAATAATGCTTAACATTAAATGCTCAATCGATAAATATTCATCATTCATTTTACTCATTATTTTTTGAGCATTGATAAAGACATTATTTAAATTAGGACTAATCCCTAATTGTTGAGTCTGATGAGCAATCTTTGGTTGTTCATTTAAAATATTGGTAATATCATTATTAAAATTATTGAAATTAATATTTAATTTCGTAATAATTCTCACTAATAAAGAATCATTATCATCAATCATTGCTTTTAAAATATGAATAATATCAATCATCGCATTATTATTTTCTAAAGCAATATTATTAGCATTCATTAACACTTCATTAGTTTTATTAGTAAATTTTTCTGGATTCATAATATCCCCTCCTCTTAAATTAATTATATTATACCTTATTTTTAGCACTTAGTATAGTAGAGTGCTAAAGTTGAACACATTTCTTTATTTTAAGATTATATCTTATCAATAATAATATAAACTATAAAAGAATAAGGATAAAATATTAGTTAATATTTAAATTGAATTAACAAGAATTTATTTAACGAACATCGCTTTATCCTATTTAGATTAAGTCTTAATTATGATAAAATAAGGACGGTGATTAAATGAATGTAATAAATACAAAAGAAATTATTGAAAATATTAAAAATGATATTAATATTCTAAAAACGAAAACGCCTATTAAAGAACCATGTGTTGCTATTGTAAGAGTTGGAGATCATGGTGATGATATTACTTATGAAAAATCAATTGTTAAGCGATTTGCCTTATTAAATATTAAGACCCAATTAAATACTTATCAAAACAATGTCGATAATAATTATTTTATTAATGAAATAATTAAATTAAATAATGATCATAATATTAATGGTATTATTGTCTTACGACCTTTACCAACATCTATTGATGATGATATGGTCGCCAAAATACTTGATGATAATAAAGATATTGATGGTTTATCTTATACAAATATTGCCCGTGTTTTCTCCCAAGAAAATAAAGGTATTATACCATGTACTCCCCAAGCAGTCATGAGTATATTAGAATACTTAAAAATAGATTTAAAAGGCAAAAATGTTACCATAGTTGGAGCTGGTATGGCAGTTGGCCGTCCATTATCAATTATTATCTTAAATGAAAGAGCTACTGTAACAATATGTCGTTCATTGACTAGTGATTTAATAAGTGAATGTCGCAAAGCTGATATCATTATTGCGGCGGCTGGTGTTAAGCATTTAATAACGAAAGAGCATGTCAAAAAAGGGGCTATTGTCATTGATGTCGGAATTAATGTTATCGATAATAAAATCTATGGTGATGTTGACTTTGATAATGTTAAATTAAAAGCACAAGCTATTACCCCTGTTCCTGGTGGTGTTGGTTCGATTACTCCTTATATTTTAGCTAAACAATTATTTCAAAATTTAGTTAATCAAAAAAAATAAACCTTAGTACTAAGTTAATCTTAGTATTAAGGTTTTTTAGATATTATTTAAAAAGTCTTTCCCTTTCTGAACTTCAAATAAACTTAACGATTCATAATCAAATTGCTTTAATAAATCATAGACCATAATAGCGACACAATTAGATAAATTTAAACTACGTGCTTGAGCACTCATTGGAATTCTAATACATTGTTCTAAATGATCTTTTAATAATTCATAAGGCAAGCCACTACTTTCCTTACCAAAAATAAGATAAATATTCTTAGAATAATCATCAAATTTAAACTCATTAGGATTCTTCGTAGCATAGCGTGTGATAAAAAAATATTCACCTTCATTTAATTTCACAAATTCTTCATAGTTACAATAAGTTTGATAGTTTAATCCTTCAAGATGATTAGCAGTACTTCTTTTAACATCTTTCTTATATAAATCAAAACCTAATGGTTCTATCAAATGTAATTTAGTATTAGTAGCAACACAAGTTCTAATAATATTACCAGTATTTTGGGGAATTTCCGGTTCAAATAAAACGACATTTATAGGCATAATATTATCCTTTCTCTAGTTAGTTATTTAAATCTTTTATGATATCAACAATCTGAATTAAAGCATTATAACGATGAGAAATATTATTCTTTTCTTCATCACTTAATTCAGCCACTGTTTTTTTTAAATTATCAAGATAAAAAATAGGATCATAACCAAAACCATTTTGTCCTTTTCTTTTATCAATAATTTTACCATAAAGGTAACCTTCAACTTCAAATTTAGTATCATGATCCATCATTAAGACCATAGCACAGACATAACGAGCATTGCGATTATTAACATTTTTTAAATTTAATAATAACTTATTTAAGTTATCTTCATCATTATGTTGTTCTCCAGCATAACGAGCAGAGTATATTCCTGGATCATTGTTTAGTGAATTAACTTCTAAACCAGAATCATCACTTAATACAGGTATTTTAATTATATCGTAAATAGCTTGTGCTTTTAGAAAAGCATTATCCATGAAACTAGTACCCGTTTCTTCAACATCAATATCAATATTAAGATCTTTTAAAGATAATACTTCAATATTAAAAGCGGCTAACATAGCTTTTATTTCTTTTATTTTATGAAGATTATTACTAGCAACTACTAATTTATTCACGGTCATGCTCCTTAACATAAGTAATGATATCATGATAAAGTTCTTCTTTAACTAATTCTTTGATATCATCGTATTTTTTATTTAATAATAATTTTCTAATTAAACTAGCACTAACAATATTATTATTAATACTCTTTCTATCAATAATAATTAATTTATCTTTTAAATTATGATGTAATACTTGATTATAATAATTGGTAAGCTTATCTAATGGTTCACTGCCAACAAAACGATAATTAATATTTAATAAATTCATTATTTTTATAAATAATAAACTATCAATATTAGCATAATATTCACTTGCTTTATCTAAGCTTTTTAAAAAGTAAGTTGGAAAAGTTGCTTGTGAAATAATATAAGGACCACTAGGAATTACTTTTACATTTTCTAAATTACTTAAGGCCTTTTTTACTAAATTAAATCTTGTTTTAAAATCAAAATAAGACTTATCTTCTTCCACAACAAAAACATATAAATAATCTACTTTCTCTAAAGCTTTTTTTACTAAATAATAATGACCTAAGGTAAAAGGATTAGCATTCATCACAATACAACCTTTATTATGATAATTATTCTGATATTTTAAATAATATTCATCAAAAGAAACAACTGCTTTTTCAAAAAAACCAATCTCTTGATATGATACTATTTTTTTAAAGCCAAAACTACTAAAAATATCTTCATAGATAAGTTTTGTATAAATAAAAAACTGATTATACCCTTCTTGATATCCTTTATTGATTAGTTCACTAATTAGAGTACTTACATAATTATTAGATTGATAATTATCAGCAACTGCAATCATTTTAAAGATATTATCTTTTTTACAAGCACACGCAACAATTTCATTATTTTCTTTGATTACTAAAGCTAAATCAATATTTTCATCAAAATATAAATTTTGATTACTAATAAAAGATTCTAGCTTTAGTAAGTTATATTTTAATTCAATGTTTAAATATTCAATCATCATTAATAGAAAAGTCCTAAGAATAGGACTTATTTATACTTATTCATTTCGCGCATTGTTGATTTAATTTGTGCTTCTGATGGTTTACGTCCCATCGACATGTACATTGCTCTAATCATTTTTTCATTAACTGGTGGGTTTTTAGCAAGTTGTTTTTTTACTAAATTTTGAGTGAAAAAATAACCTGCTGCAAAACCAATTACTAATGCCACTAATATTTGAATTATGTCTTGTACCATAATATCTCCCTACTTTCCTTGCTTATTATATCAAAATAAATATTATTTAACAATATTTTTAACCATCTTTACTACATTATCAACACTAAAACCAAATGCTTCTTGGACTTCATTTCCTGGTGCACTTAATCCAAAATTATCAATACTTAAAATTTGATTATCTTTTAAAGCATATTTATGCCATCCATAAGAACATGCCATTTCTATTACTAAACGTTTCTTAATTCGTGGAGGTATTACTTCATTGATATATTTACGACTTTGTTTTTCAAAAACACTCATACAAGGCATACTAATGACCTTCACCTTAATATTATCTTCTAGTAACTTTTGATAAGCTTGATATGCTAAAGATACTTCTGAACCAGTAGCAATTAAAAGTAAATCACAATCATTATCACCAACTAATGTATAAGCTCCTTTTTTTACATTCTCACAACTAGATTCATTTAATATGGGAAGATTTTGACGAGATAAAACAATTACTGTTGGTGTTTCTTTACTTGTCATCGCCATTTGCCATGCCATATAAGTCTCTTTGGCATCACAAGGTCTAATAACATTAACATTAGGAATAGCTCTTAACATAGCTAGATGTTCAATCGGTTGATGAGTTGGACCATCTTCGCCAACAGCTATCGAATCATGAGTAAAAACATAAATACTTGGAATTTTCATCAAAGCAGCCATTTTAAGAGCTGGTTTTAAATAATCTGAAAATACTAAAAAAGTTGAACCAAATATTTTTAGACCACCATGCAACATAACGCCATTATTAATAACTGCCATTGCAAATTCTCTAATTCCATAATTAATATTACGTCCTAATAAATTATGACTTGAAAATAAAGTACTATCATTGATTTTAGTCATATTAGAACTTGCTAAATCAGCACTTCCTCCCATAAAAGTAGGATGCTTAGAAGCTATATAATTAATAATATCATGAGAACTATTACGAGTCGCTTGAACATCTTTTTCATAAGTCAATTCATCAAAATTAATTTCATATTTATTATTAATTAAATCATTAAATTCATCATATAAACTTAAATCAATATTTTTAAAATCATTTACTAATTTATCCCATTCTTTATTCGCTTTTAGACCATTTTTTATTTTAAATAATGTATAATCATCATAAATATCATTAGATATATAAAATTCTTTTTCACTGATTCCATAAGATTTTTTGGCTTGTAAACCATCTTCTTTTCCTAGAGGAGAACCATGAACTTTATTTGTTCCTTGTTTTAAGGAACCATAACCAATTATTGTTTTAACTTCAATAATACTTGGTTTATTATTTTCTAACTGAGCCATTTTCAAGGCTCGCTCTAATTGGTCTAAATCATTACCATTACTTACTTTAAGGTATTGCCAACCATAAGCTTCATAGCGAGCTTTAATATCCTCATTAAAAGAATCATTTATCGTACCATCTAAAGTAATATCATTAGAATCATAAAAAACAATTAATTTAGACAAATTCCATAAACCAGCTAATGAACATGCTTCACTAGTAACACCCTCTTGCATATCACCATCACCACATAAAACATAAGTATAATGATCAACTAGTTCATATTCATTAGTATTATATTTATTAGCTAGAACTTTTTCAGCAAGAGCCATACCAATCGCCATTGGTATTCCTTGTCCTAATGGTCCACTAGTAGCATCGACTCCAGGAGTATGATTTACTTCAGGATGTCCTGGCGTTAAAGAATGTAGTTGACGAAACTTTTCAAGATCACTTAATGATAAATTATAACCACTGATATGTAACAACCCATATAATAAAGATGAAGCATGACCACTTGCTAAAACAAAACGGTCGCGATTAAACCAAGTTGGATTTTTGGGATTAATTTTCATATTTTTAAAGATAGTATAACCAATGGGAGCACTTCCTAAAGCCATACCAGGATGACCCGAATTAGCTTTATTAGTCATATCAATAGCTAAAGCTCTTAATGTATCTACGATTAATTGTTCCATTATTTTTAGTCCCTCACTATTCTAATACTTTTAATAATATCACCATTTTTCATTTTTAAAACACTATCCATCCCACTTAAAACTTGTCCAAAAACAGTATGGACACCATCAAGATGAGATTGAATATCATGAACAATAAAAAATTGTGAACCACCAGTATCTTTACCAGCATGAGCCATCGATAAAGCTCCTTTAACATGAGGATGAGGATTATTTTCTGTTTCACATTTTATTGTATAACCTGGTCCACCAGTACCATTACCTATTGGACAACCACCTTGAGATACAAACCCTTTAATAACCCGATGAAAGGTCAAACCATCATAAAAATTATCTTCACTTAATTTAATAAAATTAGCAACCGTATTAGGTGCTTCCTTTTCAAATAACTCTGCTTCAATAATATCATTATTATTCATTGTAATAATTGCTTTTATCATTAATTATTCTCCTTACTACCTCTATTTTTTAAATATATTTCATTGCCTAAAGCATCAATTATCTTAGTATTATCTAGTCTTTGTTCTAAACCTTTTCTAAATAAGCTAATATATCTAGCTCGCAATTCTTCTTGTTCCTTAAGCTCTTTTTTAGAAAGTCCTTCATTTTTCTTTTTTAATGCTAGTTCATTAATACGAGCTATTAGTTTTTTATCAATCATAACTATTATTTAAACTTAATTCCTAATTCACTTAATTGACTTTTAGAAATTGGTTTAGGTGCTTTAGTTAAAGGACATGTCGCACTAGCATTCTTAGGAAAAGCAATAACATCTCTAATAGAATTAGAATTAGTAAGCAACATTGTAATACGATCTAATCCTAAAGCAATTCCCCCATGTGGAGGTGTTCCATATTTAAAAGCATTTACAAAAAAGCCAAATTGTTGCTCAATATCATCTTTACTAAAACCTAATACTTCAAACATTTTTTCTTGCATTTTTTGATTATAAATTCTTAATGAACCACCACCTATTTCATAACCATTTAAAACGATATCATAAGCTTGTGCTCGAGCCGTACTAGGATCAGTATAAAAAGACTCTTCTTGATTAATAGCTGGTCTAGTAAATGGATGATGAGCTGCATAATAACGTTGTTCTTCTTCATCATACTCAAACAATGGCCAATCGACAATCCAACAGAATTCATATTGGTCAGGATTGATTAAATCAAGTTGACTTGCTAATTCATTACGTAAAGCTCCTAATGCATTACACGCCACTGACCACTGATCAGCAACAATTAGGACTAAATCATTATTAACTAAAGATAATTCATTAATAAATTGTTGAGCTTGTTTATCATTAAAAAACTTACTTATTGGACCACTGATAACATTATCCTCTATTTTTAACCAGGCTAACCCTTGAGCATGATTTTTCTTTGCTAAAGCTTGTAATTCATCAATTTTTTTACGAGAATATTTATCAGCACTATTATTTAATATTAAAGCTTTTATTACTCCATTATTCATAATAGTATTCTTAAAGACGACAAAATCACTGTTTTTGACATTATTAGTAATATCTATTAATTTTAAGTCAAATCTTAAATCAGGTTTATCACTACCATAATAATTCATGGCTTCATCATAGGGAATTTTTCTAAAAGGAATCGTGATATCAATATTTTTTGTTTCTTTCATTATTTTAACAAACATTTTTTCTATTAGTGATTGAATTTCATCTTGTTCTAAAAAAGAAGTTTCAATATCGATTTGGGTAAATTCTGTTTGACGATCAGCTCGCAAATCCTCATCACGAAAACACTTAACAATTTGGTAATATTTTTCAAAGCCAGCAACCATTAATAATTGTTTAAATAATTGTGGCGATTGTGGTAAGGCATAAAAAGATTGGTCATGAATCCGACTTGGCACTACATAATCACGAGCTCCTTCAGGAGTAGAACTCGTTAATATTGGTGTTTCAATATCAATAAAATCAAGACTATCTAAATAATTTCTAACACTCTTAGTAATTTTATGTCTTAACATTAAATTACTTTGCATTATTGGTCTTCTTAAATCTAAATAACGATATTCCATTCTAGTATCTTCTAAAGCATCAGTTTTATCTGCTATTATTAAAGGTGTTAATTCCGCTGAGTTAATAATTTCGATATTATTTACTTCAACTTCAATTTCACCTGTTAATAAATCATTATTATATTGATGACGTTCTTTAACAACCCCAACGACTTTAATAATAAATTCATTCTTTATTTGACTAGTAATATCATTAAATGATTCATCACATAATAATTGGGTTATCCCATAACGATCTCTTAAATCAATAAATACTAATGATCCAAGATTTCTTTTTTTAGCAACCCACCCTACTAAATTTACTTCTTTATTAACATCACTTAGCCTTAAAGCACCATTATTATGTGTTCTAAGCATTATTTTCAATCCTTTCTTTTACAGTACTTAGTAATTCAATACTTAATTCTTCTTGGGTATTGTTTACTAAATCTTTTAAAATAAAAGTATTATTAGCTTGTTCTTGTTCGCCAACTAACAAAGCATATCTTATTTTATTTCTTTCACAATATTTAAACATCGCTTTAAGGGATTTATTAAAATACTCCATATCACAACCAATATCCATTTTACGTAGTTGTTCTAATATTTTAAAACTATAATTTTGAACAGCACTATCAAGTGGCATAACAAATAAATCCAGATAATTTTCATCAAATAAACTTGGATTTTCAATTTCAGCACTAATTAACATTCTTTCAACACCCATACCGAAACCAATACCACTTACTTCTGGTCCACCTAAACTAGCAATTAATCCATCATAACGTCCCCCACCAAATAAGGTTGATTGGGCTCCACTTTCTTTATTTAAAGAGACTACTTCAAAAATAGTATCAGTATAATAATCTAAACCACGAACCAGCCGATTATCAATTTCATACTCTACTTCTAAATTGATAAGAATATCTAAAACATTATTAAAATATGCATCAGCTTCAGCACTTAGATAGTCTTTTAATAGCGGGGCTTTTTTCATAATCTCTTTATCATGATCTACTTTACAATCTAAGATTCTTAAAGGATTTTTATACAATCTTTTTTGGCAATCACTACATAATTGGCTTTCATATTGTTTAAAGTATTCAATTAAAGCATTACGATAATTCTCACGTGATTCATTATCACCAAGCGTATTAATGAGAACTTTTAAATTTTTTAAACCTAGCTTTTGACACACTTCTAGTCCTGTTAAAATAACTTCAGCATCAACTTGAGCACTTTTAATTCCTAAAGTTTCAATACCAAATTGATTGAATTGTCTTTGGCGTCCTTTTTGTGGTCGCTCATAACGAAACATTGGCCCCAAATAATACAATTTTACTGGTTGATTATCATATCCAAACATTTTATGCTCAATATATGCTCTAATAGCACCAGTTGTTCCTTCAGGACGTAAAGTTAAACTACGACCCTTTTTATCATCAAAAGTATACATTTCTTTAGTAACAACATCGGTTGTTTCGCCAACACCCTTAACAAACAATTGGGTATGCTCAAAAATAGGAGTTCGTAACTCTTGAAAATTATATTTTGTTGCAACATCTAAGATAATTTTTTCAATTATATGCCATTTTCGGGTATCCTCAAATAATAAATCTTCTGTTCCTCTTACTTTACTTATTTTTTCCATCTTTTTCACAACCTTATATAAAAATAATAGTCAAGTTATTACTTGACTTTGAGTTATAAAAATATAGCTCATTTACTTAGTAAAGTATAATAAAAATTATTAATATTGTCAATGAATTTATAGCTTAGTAAATAATAATAAAATAATAATAATAACCTCTTAAGACATCAACATCATAATAATTTTAGAATAATATCAAAACTATATTTATAATAATAAACAATTATATTATCTACTCTTTATATATAACTACATATTATAATTACTGCTATTATTTTAAAGTGATCTTCTAATTATTAATTTAATTTAACAAATATCATAATTATTCTTTTTTGAAAATATCAAGCAACGCTTTTAATCAACAAGTAAAAACATTTCATTAATCATCTATTTTATCGTTTAATATTAAAGTTTAAAAATATTTATTAACAATTTAATAAACATTAAAAAGTACATATGTTAGCATGTACTTTTCAAGTCTATTTTATTAATTATGTATATTATCTATTATCATCACCAGTGAAATGGTTAATTACTTTATTAGTTTCACTTAAGATAAAATGGACTATGCTTATAACCATAAAAATAGCTATTATTTCAAATGGGAACATGATTAATAAAATTATTGGAATTACTATAAAAATAAATTTTCAGAACATTTTTATCATTCTCCTTAGATATTTTAATAAAATCTCTTAATTATTATCTTATTTAATAAATCTATCAAATCGTTGTTATATATAGACAAGTTAGATTATTTAAAATCTAATTTATGTGCTAAACGTTTATTTAACTAAATATTATCATATTTAATTTTATTATACAATATTAAAAAAACTAAATTCATTATCTGAACTTAGTTTTACCTTTTAAAAATATTTAATTATTCTTTCTTACAACATCATTAATACCATCAATTTTTTTAATATTAGCAATAGCTCTTTGTAGTTGTTCACCATCACTAACTCTAACTTCTAAGGCTATATTAGCTGTTATATCATCATTTTTAGCATTAACATTCATGGTTTGAACATTTATTTGTGACAATGCCGTTATAATATCACTAAGCAAATACATCCGATCATAGGCATTAATATCTATTGTAACAAAGTAATGTTTACCTTTTAAAGCGATTGGATCCCAATAAACTGGTATTAAAGCATTAATATTCAATGATTTTAAATTAGGACAATCAATACGATGAACTTTGATTGCTTTTCCACTAGCGACATAACCAATAATTTCATCACCCGGAATAGGACTACAACAATTGGCAAGTTCAATCGCAATTGAATCAATCCCATCTACGATAATACCATGATCAGTTGCATGAAAATTAGTCGATTTTTTATTTAATAGTTTTGGAATTGAAAAAACCGGTTTAATATTATATAAGCTATCAATTATTTCATCAACATCAGCTTTTTTTTCAACGATTTTCACAAGTACTTCTTCAAAACTCGAAGTCTTATAAAATTTAATACATCTTTCTAAAGCTTCTTTATTATTGAGGTGTTTTTCATCCAAACCTCTTTCTTTGATTCTTTTTATTAATAAAGAACGCCCTTTATCAGTAAATTCTAGTAATTCTGATTCTCTTTTCATCTTTAAGTAATGTTTTATTTTTTGACGAGCATTACTCGTTTTAACAATATCTAACCAACCTTCAGATGGTCCTGGGGCATTTTTTTGCGTTTGAATTTCAATAACATCACCCGTTTTAATTTTAGTATTGAAAGGAACAAAATTACCATTAACTAAAGCTCCAGTCATACTTTCAGCAACTTTACTATGAATACGGTAGGCAAAATCAATAACACATGAATCATTAGGTAAATTGACAACTTTTCCTTTAGGAGTTAAAGCATAAACATTAGCTTCAAAGATATCTCTTTGGAGATTATGCATATATTCTTGAGCTTGGACATCATTAGAATCATCAGAAAGTGATACAAAATCTCTAAACCAGTGAAGCTGTTCTTCAATTTCTTTTTGTGATATTTTTTCACTACCTTCTTTATAACGCCAATGGGCTGCAAAACCACTTTCAGCAACATCATCCATTTCTTTAGTCCTAATTTGAATCTCAAAAATAACCCCGCCTACACCGATAATAGTAGTATGAAGCGATTGATACATATTAGGTTTTTTCATAGCAATATAATCTTTAAAACGACCAGGAATAGGACGATATTTATTATGAATTAAACCTAAAACACCATAACAAGTCATATCATCTTTACAAATAACTCTAATGGCTTGTAAATCATAAATTTCATCAAATTTTTTATGTTTATAAACCATTTTCTTATAAATACTATATAAATGTTTTGATCTTCCCGATATGCTGACAATAATATTATTCTCAATTAATAAACTATCAATTTCTTTAATCATTTCCTCAACTAAAGAATCTCTTTCTTTCTTCTTTAAATCAACTAATTCAACTAATTCAAAGAATTTCTTATTATCAAGATAATATAAACATTTATCTTCTAAAGTCGCTTTAATTTGACCTAATCCTAAACGATGAGCAATAGGAGCATAAACATCTAAAGTTTCTTGAGCTATTTTCTTTTGTTTATCAGGATTCATATATTGTAAAGTAAGCATGTTATGAAGACGATCTGCTAGTTTAACTAAGATAACTCTAATATCTTTAGACATAGCAATAAATATTTTACGATGATTCTCAGCTTGATATTCTTCTAAAGAAAATTTTGGTAAATTTCCTAATTTGGTTACTGCTTCTACAATAGTTGCGATTTCAACATTAAACATTTTTTCTAAATCATTAGTTGAAACATCACAATCTTCGACAACATCATGTAATAATCCTGATATGATAACATCAGGACTTACTTGTAATTTAGCTAGAGTAATAGCAACATTGATAACATGATTAACATAGGGTTCCCCTGATTTACGTTTTTGATGATGATGTTTTTCAACTGCAAAGCCATAGGCTTTTCTAATTAATTCAATGTTTTCTTGATTATGAATATAAGTATTAATATATTTTACTAAAGTTTCAAAAGGGATAACTGTTTCAGATTTTATTGTTTTATCCATAATTAAAACTCCATTAATGAAGTAACATTATAGTTATTTAATAATTCCCTACCCTTTAAATCCTTAAGTTCAATCAGAAAAGCAATACCCACAACAATACCCCCCATTTGTTCAACTAAATCGATCGTTGCTTTAACAGTGCCTCCGGTTGCTAGTAAATCATCAATAATAAGAACTCTTTGTTGTGGCATTATTGAATCAGCATGCATGCATAAAGTATTTGAATCATATTCTAAATCATAAGAAATAGTGACTACTTCACGCGGCAATTTATGAGGTTTACGAACTGGGATAAAACCTAATTGTAAGTTAGTTGCTACTGGACAACCAAAAATAAAACCACGTGCTTCAGGACCAACAATTACTTGAGCATCTACTTCTAAAGCAAACTCAGTAAATTTAGTGGTCGCATATGAAAATGCTTTACCATTAGCCATTAATGGTGTTATATCACGAAAGACAATGCCTTTTTTGGGAAAATCTTCAACTTTTGCTATATATTTCTTTAAATCCATAGTATTCCTTCTCTCATTTGATTATTATATCAATTATCTTAATAAAATGCACTAATTATTCTTAAGAGAATGCAATTTATGATAAAGTTCTTGAGCAACCTTCTTCGGTAAATAATTTTCTAATTCTTCAAGGCTTACATTAGTAAGATTTTCAATATTTTTAAATTCTTTTATTAATTTTTTAGCTCTAATATTACCAATACCAGCTACTTCATCAAAAACACTAGCATAAACATTCTTAGAACGTAATTTACGATGAAAATTAATAGCATAGTTATGGACTTCATTTTGAATATTAAACAAGAAAAAGAATAAAGGACTTTTCTTATCAATGAGAATTTTTCCTTGTGTATCATCAACTAAATAAGATGTATTATGTTTTTCATCTTTAGCAAGCCCAATAACTTTGATAGTTAAATTTAATTGCTTTAATACTTTACAGGTAATATTAACTTGAGGTTCACCACCATCGACGATAATAAGATCAGGTTGTTTTAAATTTTCCATCAACACGCGATAATAACGACGATAAATAACCTCTTCCATATAATGATAATCATCTTTAAGATCTAAATTTTTAATTTTAAATTTACGATATTCACTTTTAATAGGATATCCTTCTTCAAAGACGACCATTGCTCCAATCGCATTTGTACCCATTAAATTAGAATTATCAAAAGCTTCAATGCGATGAAGAGAATTAACTTTAATTAAATCCTGTAATGTATCTAAAGCTACCTTAATTTTATGATCATTATTAATGACCATATCATATTTTTGATTTAATAATTTTTGAGCATTTTGACATGCTAAGGCCAACATTTTTTTATGTTCACCTATTTTTACAACTCTAATCTTATTTTCAAGTAAATCACATAGATTATCATTAATAAATTGATCATCAATAATAACTTCAGCTGGTATATTATTCAGTTCATAATATTGTAGTAAATAAGTTTCAATCGTATTATTAACATCATCAATTATTTCAAAAACATCTCCTTTTCTTTCAATCAAAATACCATTACGAACGATTAATATTTGAATAGAAATATAATCATTATTATAAACAATTCCTATATAATCACGATCTTTAAGATCTTTTTGAAAAACTCTTTGTTTATTAGTTGTAATTTTAATAGAATCAATCAGTTTTTTATAATCTAAAGCTTTTTCAAAATTCAAACAATCACTAGCATTGTGCATTCTTAATTCTAAATCTTTAATGACATCATTAATATTTCCATTTAAAAAACTCTTAATTTGTTTAATAATATCATCATAGCTTTTTTCATCAATATCTTTAATACAAGGAGCTAAACATTGATCTAAATGATAATACAAACATTCTTTTTGCGGAAGTTTTTGACACTTTCTTAGTTTATATAATTTATTTAGAATATTCAAGGTATCCCAAGCGGCTCCACTATGAGGATAAGGACCATAATGAAAAGCTTTTTTATTTTTGGTATTACGTGATATTCGTAAACGAGGATGTTTTTCTTTAGTAATACTAATATAAGGATAATATTTATCATCCATAAAGATAATATTATACTTAGGCCGATATTTTTTAATAAGATTTATTTCTAAGATTAAACTCTCTTTTTCATTACTAGTTATTATAAATTCAATATCCGTAATTTCACTTACTAATAATTGCGTTTTACCATTATGAGCTTTATTAAAATAAGAATTAACTCTTGTTTTTAAATTCTTAGCTTTACCAACATAAATAATATTATTTAGTTTATTCTTCATCAAATAACAGCCTGGTTCCATCGGCAATGTTTTTAATATACCCGCTATTTTATTATTAATAATCATCTTATCACCCTATCACTATCTTTGGAAATAAAATCCTATATTAAAGGTTATTTAACATAGGATTTTATTATTTTATCAAAAGATTTATTTTATAAATTCTTCTTTTTTTTCTAAATTATGAATTGTTTTAATATATCTAATTGTACCTGTTTCAGTTCGCATAGCAATACTTTCAGTTGTCGCCTGACCACGACTATTAAAACGAATACCTTTTAGAAAATCATTATCAGTAACAGCTGTACAAGCAAATTGAACTTCATTACCTTTAACTAAATCTTCCATTGTTAATAATTCACCTAATTCAAGATTCATGGCTTCACATCGTTCTATTTCTTCTTGTGTTTCTGGTAATAAACGACCTTGAAAATCGCCACCCATACACTTAACAGCGGCTGCTGCTAAGACCCCTTCAGGAGCTCCTCCACTACCGATCATTAAATCAATATCAGATTGCTCAAAACAAGTTGCCATCGCTGTTGTAATATCACCATCATTAACTAGTTTAACACGGCATCCTAATTTACGACAAACATCAATATGTTTTTGATGACGTTCACGATCAAGCATTACAACCATAACATCTTCTACTTTTTTATCAAGAACTTTGGCAAGAGCGATAATATTATGTTCTAAAGGTAAATCTAAATGAACTACACCCTTACCTTTAGGCCCCACACAAATTTTATCCATATACATATCAGGAGCATGCAACATTTTTCCTTCTGGAGCAACCGCAATAACAGCAATAGCATGATCTTGCGCTTTTGATATAATAGTCGTTCCATCTAAAGGATCAACGGCAATATCAATCTTTTCTGAATTCTCACTAATATGACCAACTCTTTCACCAATATAAAGCATTGGTGCTTCATCCATTTCCCCTTCACCAATAACAATTTTACCATCAATATCAATATGATTAAACATACTTCGCATACCTTCAACAGCCGCACCATCGGCTGCATTTTTATCGCCTTTACCTAACCAAGCCGCTGCTTTAATTGTGGCAACTTCTGTTACTCTAACTAAGTCTAATGCTAAATTTTTATCCATTAATTATGTCCTCCTAAATTATTTTTCTTTTCTAAGTCTAATAATATTTCCTTATATTTCAAACCAGGAGCAAATCCTGTTAAGCTACCATTTTTACCAATAACCCGATGACATGGTACCACAATCACAAATGGATTACGATTATTAGCATTACCAATTGCTCTAATAGCTTTTTCTTTACCGACCAAGCTGGCAACTTCACTATAAGATTTTGTTTCCCCAAAAGGAATATTAATTAATTCTAGATATACTTTTTTAAAAAAATCACTACATTTAAATTCTAAATTCAAATCAAATGATTGACGCTTACCATCTAAATACTCTTCAAGTTGTTGAGCCGCTTTAAAAACCATACTACTTTGCGAATAATTATTACCCTTAAATTCTTTTTCAAATTTAATTTTAGTAATAGTTTCTTCATTACCACTAACAACTACAAAAATATCATCAAATAAAATACTAGCAACCATATCATTATCATCATTAAGTATTTTCATTTTTTATCACCATATTAATTATAAACTAATTAGTAATCAAACACAAATACAACCATAGCCTAAAATATATTATTATAAATAAATAGTAAAAGTAATACTTTACCATCGTAATTATCAAATTCAAAATATTATCTATTAAATATTATATTTATAACATAAAAAATAGCATTGCTGCTATTTTTAATACTGTTCTAAACAGTTAATATTTAATTGGCTGGGGATACTGGATTCGAACCAGTGAATGACAGAGTCAAAGTCTGTTGCCTTACCGCTTGGCTAATCCCCAATAAATGGTGGAGGGGGGCGGATTCGAACCGCCGAACCCTAGGGAACTGAGTTACAGTCAGTCGCGTTTAGCCACTTCGCTACCCCTCCTGGTGCCGGCTAGAGGACTTGAACCCCCAACCTACTGATTACAAGTCAGTTGCTCTACCAATTGAGCTAAGCCGGCATATGGTGGTCGTTGACGGGCTCGAACCGCCGACCCTCTGCTTGTAA
>JAITPW010000021.1 GCA_031289255.1 Bacilli bacterium | reverse complement strand
ATTATAAATTAATTTTCTTAAAAAACAAGCATCTTTTTTATTCATATAAATTATAATTTTAGATGATAATAATTAATTCTTCTTTTTTAAATATCTATATTATAAAATACTCTCAATCTTTCATATAGGGAATGATAATTACCGATAAAGTTATTTAGTTTTTCATTAATTAAGATCTTACCATTATTGATAATAATAATATTATCAGCAATTTCTTCAATCATTTCATAATTATGTCCAGTTACTAAAATCGTTTTTTTATTTTCTTTTAAATAAATAAGACATTTTTTATAAAGATACCATGTTTGAAGATCTAAGCCAATAGTTGGTTCATCTAAAAAATAATAGTCATAATCATTAATTAAAGAATTAATAATTGCTAGTTTTTTACGTTCCCCAAATGAATAACGATATACTTGGCGATGAAGTAATTTTTTGGAAAAAGTAAATAATTCACATACTTTACTTAATTCTTCTAAATCTAACTTATCATTAATAAATAGAAGATTATCTAAACCAGAATAATCTTCATAAAAAAGTGGATTATCTTGAATAAACATAATTTTATTTTTCTTTTTTTTAAAAGAATCACCATCAAATAATATCCTTCCTTTATTTATTTTAATAATATCAAGAGCACATTTTAATAAAGTAGTCTTCCCACTACCATTGTTACCGACCAGATAAGTAATCTCAGAATTATTAATCCTAAAGCTAATATTATTCAGTTTAAACCCTCTTAAAATTAATTCAACATTCTTTAACTCGATCATCAGTATATTTTCCTTTCACTAAAATCAATAAACAAACAACGATTAAAATTCCACATCTTAAATAAAGATCTTGACTTAAATAACCACAAGCAATATAAATTAAATAACCAATAACAGGATTATTTAAAACCATCAATATGCTTAAGAAAGTCAAAGAGATTATAAAATAGGGCATAACATAAACTATGTTATTATGCATAAAAAGTTCAAGATAATTGTTTTGATATGTTATTTTAAAAGTATTAGTAATATGAATGATATTGATACTAAGACATAATAATTGTATTAAAAATAATAAAATCATAACGATAATAAATACTATTATTAGTAAGAGTATTTTATTTCTTAGATAAATAAATTTATTAGTAAAAATAGTATAGTTCATTTTCGAACTAAAATCATCAATTAAACCTAAAGGCATAAACATAAATATAACATCATAAACATCAATAGAACTATTTTCAATAATAGTATCTATTCTTTCCATTATTATATTATTTTTTAAGTTTTCTTCAACCAGATCAATATTATTATAAATATCATTTATTTCACTATTATTAAAAATAAATATTAAATTAACTAGTAATGGTAAAACTAAAAAAATTAAGATAATTATGATAAATACTTTATTTTTCATTACTTTTAATAGACCATATTTCATAATAATCCTCTTTTCTGTAGTTTAATAATTATTGAATTAATAATAATAATAATGAAAATTTCTAATATAAAAATAATTACTAAATAATAATCAAATTCACTATTAGCCAGTCTAGTCATAGCATACTCATAAATAGTTATCGGCATATAACTCAATAAATCAACTTGTAAAAAAAAGATATCAAAAAACATAAATACTGAGCATAATGAAAAAGTTAAAATAATATGGGTATTATATGATAATTTTAATAAAGTAATAAACATTACTATTAAATTTAAAATAATTATTTCTAAAAAACTGAGCATAATATATATTAATAAATCTTCACTAATCATACCATTTAATAAAAAACAATAAGTAAAGATATAGATAAATATTAAAATAAACAATAATAGTATACTTAATATTAGATATGAGAGCTTATTGTTTACTTGATAAATATTTCTTTCATAATAAGATAAATCACTAATAATTAAGCCAATAAAAGTTGCAAGAATTGTCGAAATAATAGTGAATATATTAAAATAAGTAAGACCACTATGCTTTGAACCATCAATGATAAAAATATTAACACATATTGAAGCTATGACAAATATTTTAAAATATTTATTTAAAATTATTTTTCGATAAATTTTCATCTTTTTTATCATCTCCTTTTTAAGTCGCTATTAAAGAATAAAGGATTATTCTCAAAGAGATTAATCCTTTATTAATTAAATAGTTTTTTTGCTAAAGCAACACACTCATTGATACTATTTCCTTGTTCTTTATCTTGATTTTTAATAATTAAACAAGAATTGTTATGAGCATTAAAATAGAATCCGTCTTCAAAATAATCATTTAAATTATTAACTGCTATAGCTGGATATTTTAGTTCACAACTAGGTAAATTATTAATTACTTTTCCTGATTTAAATTGATATAATTCATGCTCATCTCTGATATCACCAGAATCATTAGAAAGAGCTAAAAAAACATGACACATTCTATCAAAATCATTATAAGTTTCAATAATGGCATATTCATTACTAAAGTTATTTTTCTCAAATTTTAACTGTTTTTCTAATTGTATACAATCTTTGACATCATCAGATTCCCTTGATATCATTGTATCATTAATCATACAGGTAATATTATATTTTTTTGTTTGATTATCAATATTACTCTTATTATTTTGGTTATAATTCATAACTACTTGAAAACAGATAAACACAAGTATAACTACAATAAGCAATATTTTTTTATATTTCATATTCTATTTTAAATTAAAGGTATATGTTGTAAAACCTTTAGGGTATTTTCCTGATTGTTCTTGTTTAACCGTATGAGGATACCCTGTCCAATCTTTCCATTTATAATCCATTCTATAATAGCCTGATGTCCCAGTATTCTTATATGTTTTCTTTCTATTAGTAGCTGTGAAAGGATCAAAACCATTTGGAATAATTTGATAGTATTTAAAACTATTTGCAACTTTATGATAAGAACTTAGTGCATGAGTAACTCCATATGCACTTTTCATCGATAATTTATATTTAGTAGTATAAATAGGACAACTCTTTTGAGCCTCAATTTTACTACTCATTCCAACAATCATCATCAAAGCTATTAATATTATGACATATTGCCTTTTCATTTAAAACACCTCCTTTTATGTGATGTACATCACCTCCTATTATACTCTTAAATCAAATATTTACAATTAGTAACAATAAATATATTAAAAAAAATTTATATTAACTATTCTTTGCATTAATTAGCTACTTAATAATACTATTAATTTAATAAGAAAACCAAATAATCATGAATTAAAAATCCTGTGTCTTGGGATGATATTATGACTACTATTAGTTTATTAATGAGATTATTATAAAAAGTGTTTTAAATAAAAAAAAAGTCAAATGACTTTTTTTAATTATTCAACTGTAACTGATTTTGCTAGATTTCTTGGTTTATCAATATCATTACCAATCTCTAAAGCGGCATAGTAAGCTATTAATTGACTAACAACTACTAAAGCTAAAGGACTAAATAATGGATAAGTATCACTAATAATAAAATCATCGTCTTTATTACTAACTTTTTCCATACTAATAATCGTTGCATTAGCACTTCTTGCTAAGACTTCTTGAATAGCACTACGCGTATTTAAAGCTACCTGTTCTTGTGATATTAAAGCAATTACTGGTGTTCGATCTTCAATTAAAGCAATCGTCCCATGTTTTAATTCTCCTGAAGCAAAACCTTCTGTTTGGATATAAGATATTTCTTTTAATTTTAATGCCGCTTCTAAAGCTACAAAATAATCTAAATTACGGCCAATATAGAAAGCATTTCTTGAATAAGCAATTTTATGATGAACAATATCTTTAATTTGATCTTTACGAGAAATAATATCTTCAATCGCATGAGCTACTCGTGATAATTCTAAGTTCATATCAATATTATTACCACCTAAATAATTCGCTAGGATTGCTAAAAGCGTAACTTGAGCGACATAAGCTTTAGTTGAAGCTACAGCTATCTCAGGTCCTGCTTTAAGCAATAAAGTATAAGTAGCTTCTCGTGATAGGGTTGAGCCTTCAACATTAGTAATAGTTAATGACTTATAACCTTTTTCATTAACTAATTTTAAAGCTACTCGTGAATCAGCAGTCTCTCCTGATTGGGTAATAAAAATAAATAATGGTTTTTTACTTATTAATGGTAAATGATAACCAAATTCACTACCTAAATGAACTTCTACTGGTTTTTTAACTAATTCTTCAAATAAATATTTACCAACATACCCAGCATGCATACTAGTACCAGAAGCAATGATATATAAACGATCAGCTTCTTGTAATTCTTTAATTAATTTTGGATCAATATTAATATCATCTTCACGAACATATTCGTTTATTAAGGTTCTAATAACGGCTGGTTGTTCATCTATTTCTTTCATCATATAATGATCATAAGTACCTAAATTAATATCAAGAGCATTGATATTTGAAGTAAATGGTTTTCTTTCAATACGATCACCATCTTGATTATAAATTTGAATCTCATCTCTACTAACAATTAAGAACTCTAAATCTTTAATTTCAATAAAAGTATTAGTTTCATTAATCATCGCCATTGCATCAGAACCAATCATATTAAATCCTTCACCAACACCAGCTAACATCGGTGTTTTGTTTTTAACACAATATAAAGTATCTTTATCATCAGAACATAATATTCCTAAAGCATAAGCTCCATGCATTGTTTTCATCATATTCATAATTGATTGTTTCATATCTTTAGTCTTTTTATAATCATCTTCTAAATAATTCGCAATTACTTCGGTATCAGTTTGGCCTTGAAAAGTATAACCCTTACTTGATAAATCTTCTTTAATTTCTAGATAATTCTCAATAACACCATTATGAACTAAAGTTATCATACGATTCATCGATGTATGAGGATGAGCATTTTCAGGACTTGGTTTACCATGGGTTGCCCAACGGGTATGTCCTATCCCTAATTGAGCTGCTTCCACATTTTCAATCATCTTTTCTAAAGCGGCAATTCTGCCAACCTCACGATAAACATTAATCTTATTATCTTTAACAAAAGCAATACCTGCTGAATCATATCCTCGATATTCTAAAGTCTTTAAGCCATTAATAATAATATCATTAGCCTTTTTGGGACCAGTATAACCAACTATTCCACACATATAAAATCACCTCTATTTAATATTTAAAACATTAAAAGCAATTATACACTAATCGCTTTCTTTTTCAACCTTTGAACAAAAAACGTTCTTAATCTTTAATTATCGTTTTACACTTAGGATAATCAATACAACATTTAAATTGACCATAACGACCATGTCTTAAAACAACTTGTTTCCCACATGTTGGGCAGGTTTCATTCTCCACAATAATGTCTGGTTGTGGTTTGATATAACGACATTTAGGAAAATTAGAACAACCAACAAACTCCTGTTTTGTTTTTGCTGAATATCTTTTCACTAAATGACTACCACATTTAGGACATAATTCATCTAATATTTCTGGTTCTGGTTTAGCAACCTTTTTAATATACTTACACTCGGGATAATTAGAACAAGCCTCAAACTCACCATAACGTCCTTGTCTAAAGACCATTGGACTTCCACATTCAGGGCACATCTCTCCTGTAGGAGTTGGTTCTACTTTTTCCATATTTTTCTTTGCATCTTCCAATAATGGTTCAAATTTTTGATAAAAAGTTGTTAAAACATCAATTGAATCTAAATCACCTTGTGAAATTTCATCAAGTTCATGTTCCATATTTGCTGTATATTTAACATTAATAATATCACTAAAGAACTTACTTAAAGCTTCATTGGTAAGAATTCCTTGATCAGTTGGTACAAATTTCTTTTCTTCATAAAGAACATATTTACGTGTTTTTAGAGTATCAATAATACTAGCATAAGTACTTGGACGACCAATTTTTAATTCTTCTAATTCTTTGATTAAACTACTTTCCGTATATGCACTTGGCCCTTTGGTAAAATGTTGTAATTCTTCAATCTTTTTACTTTTTAAGATATTATCTTTTATTAAGATAGGTAATTCAACATCACTACTTTTTTCAAATTTACCATATACTTTTTTATAACCATCAAAGACTTGAATACTACCATTGGCATTAAATAAGTAATCATTGTTTTCAAGAATGATCGTTGTCGAACTTTTTTTAGCTGGTTTCATCAATGAAGCTAATGTTCGTGAATAAATTAATTCATATAATTTATATTGGTCATTACTTAAATATTTCTTAATACTTTCTGGTTCAAGATTAATATTAGTTGGTCTAATCCCTTCATGGGCATCCTGAACATTATCTTTTTTCTTACCAATACCATAAGTACCTAAATATTCTTTACCAAACTTATCTTCAATATAATTAAAAGTTGAATTAATAAAATCTTGATTTAAACGATAAGAATCAGTTCTCATATAAGTAATCAACCCGACTGTTTCATTTTGTAGATCAATACCTTCATATAAGGATTGCGCAATACGCATCGTCTTTTTAGAATTAAAATTTATTTTAGAATAAGCTTCCTGTTGTAATGTCGAAGTAATAAAAGTTAATTTAGGTTTAAGACTAGTTGTTTTAGTTTTAATATCATCAATCTTAAATTCATTACTAAGCTTACTAAGAATATCTTGAGCTTCGTCTTGGGTTTTTATTTCTATTTTTTTATTATGGTGCTTTTCTAAGTTAGCTTTAAAAGCTTTACCATCTTCTTTAAAACTAGCTTCAATTGTATAATATTTTTCAGGAACAAAAGCATCTATTTCTTTTTGTCTTTCACAAATTAATTTTAATGCTACTGATTGTACTCTTCCTGCTGACTTTGATTTGATCTTCGATTTTAATAACGTACTTAATTTAAAACCAATAATACGATCAAGCATTCTTCTTGTTTCTTGCGAAGATACTAAATCAGTATCAATAGTACTCGGATTATCAATCGCTTTAACAATCGCATCCTTAGTAATTTCATTAAAGATAATTCTTTTAGTATTAGCAACATCTAAATCTAAGATCTGAGCAAGATGCCACGAAATAGCTTCTCCTTCACGATCAGGGTCAGTTGCAAGTAGAACATCTTTATTTTTACTAGCTTTCTTTAATTCTTTAATAACGGCTTTTTTATCTTTATTTTCAATATAATTAGGAATAAAACCATTTTCAATATCAATTCCTAATCCACCTTTTCCTGAGGTTGCCAGATCACGAATATGACCTTTACTTGATAAAACTTGATAATCATTACCCAAATATTTCTCAATTGTTTTTGATTTACTTGGTGATTCGACAATAACTAATTTACTTGCCATATAATAAGCCTCCTTATTCGTATATTTTATAATTATTACATTAGTATTATTTATTTGTCAATGAAATAAATCGGTAACATGATTAAATAACCAGGCTCCTTGATTAACCAACAACGATGCATCACTAAATATTCCATAGGGAGGAATGACTATAAAACAATCAATTCCTAACTCAATAAAAACATCAATTAACTTCGTTAAGGGATCATGATGAACAAGTCCAATGATGATCACTTTATTCATTTTATGATGTAATAATTGGGTTTTTATGGCATTAATCGGTTTATTCTTGATAAAAAATAACGATTGATGAGAATAAGCCTTTTTATCTAATCCCTCTTTAATCATCAAATTATGATAAGAATAATCACTATAATAAATCATTGCTTTAAGATTAATTAAATCATCAATAATTAATTTTATTTTTTTAATTTCACTAATGTGTACTTTATTTGAAACAATAACTAAAACTTTCATATTATAGCCTCCTACTTAATAATAACCGGCTATCATTAAAAATCCTATCATTAAAAATTAAATTTCATTTGTTGGTTCTTTTTTTCATTAACCATACTCTTAATTGGTTCAAAACTAGTTCGATGAATATTTTTTAGATAACCATTATTACTAAGAGCCTCCAAATGTTTTTTAGTACCATAACCTTTATTATGCTTAAAATCATATTGGGGATAAGTATAATCTAAAAAAGTCATCAATTTATCACGATATACTTTGGCCAAGATACTAGCACAGGCAATGGCATAAGAAGTATTATCCCCTTTAATAATACTTAGATGATTATCCACTACTAAAGGCATCGCATCACTTAATATTAAGATATTCTCATAATTAGTTAATAAAGCAATCTCATTCATGGCATCTTTAGTAGCTTGATAAATATTCTTGGCATCAATTGTTTTAACATCAACTTCCAGGATAAAATACTCAATACAATGAGCTTTTATTTCTTTTTCTAATTGTTCTCTTTTCTTTAAACTTAACTTCTTACTATCTTTTACTTCTTCAAGAATTTCATCATATTTCATAATGACCCCACATACGACTAAAGGGCCTGCTAAACAACCTCGTCCTACTTCATCAATACCACAAAGATAATCATATTTTTCTAATAAATCTAAATCATATTTACTCAATAAACTCATTATCAAAACAAATCCTTCCAATCATATTATTACGTATTTCTTTGAGAATTATTTCATAAACTTGGTCATAATTAATTTCTTTATTTTTAAAATAACAACCACGATCATGACCAATCTTATCTAATACTAAAACAATACTATTAATATCATCATTATCCATCATTGTTAAATGATAACGTTCATAGAAAGCTTTTTGATAATACTTGTTTAAAAAACGTAAGGCATAGAAAACTAAATCTTCCTTAGGTAATATTTCATTTTTAATAGCCCCCGTTAATGCTAGATTAATAGCTACTTGTTGATCATTTAATTTAGGCCATAACAATCCAGGACTATCTAATAATTCAAAAGACTGATCAACTTTTATCCACTGTAAAGCTTTAGTAACGCCAGCTTTATTAGCAACCCTAGTTGCTTTCCGCTTAGCCATTTTATTAATAAAAGTCGATTTCCCAACATTAGGTATTCCCATCACTAAAGCTCTAATCGGCTTTTCTTTCATACCACGTGCTTTATTTTTAAGAATCTGGTCTTGTAAACTAATTTTAGCCTTACTAACAATCTCATTCATTTGATTAAAGATATTAAGATTACTACTAATTACTTCATAACCCTGTTTTTCATAATATGCTTGCCATTTCTTAAGGGCCCTTTCATCAGCTAAATCAGCTTTAGACATAATCATAATTTTCTTTTTATTTTTGATCAGTTTATCAATCATTGGATTCTTACTAGAATATGGAATCCTAGCATCGACTATTTCAATAACTAAATCAATTAATTTAATTTTATCTTCAATCAATCGCCTCGCTTTAGCCATATGACCAGGAAACCAATTAATATCATTCATTTTATTCACCTCTTAAAAAAAGAAGGCAAGCCTTCTTATCTGTTTTATCACAATTAATCAATTAACTTTATTTCATTGATTGGCCAATACATAAAACCATTAATAGCTTTAATATCACTAAATTTAACCGGTCCAATCATCCGTGAATCCTTTGAAACATTACGATTATCACCCATTACAAAATATTCATCATCAGCAAGTTTTAAAGGAGGAAAATCATACATTTGGGTATTAGGGTTACGCTTAGTATCTTTGATAGCTTTATTATTAACATAAATTTGATTATCTTTAATCTTAACTTCATCACCTGGTAATCCAATAACTCTTTTGACAATTAACTCTGCTTCACCATCCCAATGATAAAAAACAACTACGGTATTACCATAATTTGGTTTATTAAAGCCCATATTACGAAGCATGATCCCTCTTTCACCATCTTGGTAAGTTGGCAACATTGAAGTACCATTAACTTTAACTGACATTAAGACATAATTAAACGTAAAAAAGATAACAATGATAATAATTAAAAACTCAATAATTTCTCTTTTTAAACTCTTCTTTTTTGGTTCTTGTTCCATCCTGACTACTCCTTTAACTCATTGTCATTATTAATATTTATATTATACCAAAATGATAATAATGATTTATGAATACTATTTGTTTATTAAGTTATGATAAATAAATAACATCCGATCTTTACCATTGATATCTTTGAGAATTTGATAAGATGCATCTTTAAAATATTTATTAATTAAATTAATAAGACCATCCTTTTGATTATAACCAATCTCAAATGCTAATAAGGCTCGTTCCTTAATAACAAGATGCGCATTCTTAAGAATAATTTCATAAAAATCTAAACCTTGATTCCCTCCAAATAAAGCGACATGAGGTTCATAATCTTTAACACTATTTTCAAGAAGTTCTTCATCAGGAATATAAGGCGGATTAGATACTAAAATATCAACTTTAATATTATTATCAATTAAAGGTTGTAACATATCTCCTTGCTTAAAAGTAACCTCAGCTTTTAATAACTCATTGTTATGAGTAGCTACACTCAAGGCATCACTTGAGATATCACTACCAATAACTTTCGTTTTATTATCCTCTAAATCAAGGCTAATCGCAATAGCACCACTTCCACAACCAATATCAACAATATCAATCTGTTCATAATCACTAAAATAATCATCAATGTGATAAAGAATATTTTCCACTAATTCTTCTGTTTCATAACGTGGTATTAAGACCTTATCATTAACTATGAAATCTCTTCCTAAAAACATCTCATAACCAAGAATATATTGTAAAGGTTTATTGTCCAAATAATCATTAAGATCTTGATTATAATCATCAATTACGGCCTTATCAACTTCTTCTTCAAGCATTAAGTATAATTGATAATTTTCTATTTTTAAGTGTTTCTTTAATAATTCATAAGCCGCTCGTTCTTCTTTATGAGCTTCATTTATTTTTAAAATACTTTCATTTAATAAATCTCTAATAACCATTTTATTCACCTAGTAATTTTTGTTTTTGTTCTTCTGCCAATAAAGCTTCAAATATTTCATCTAACTTACCTTCCATCACCCGATCTAAAGATTGTAAAGTTAAACCAATACGATGATCAGTAACTCGGTTTTGGGGATAATTATAAGTTCTAATTTTTTCAGAACGATCACCACTACCAATCGCTTGTTTACGAACCGCTCCTTCAGCTTCGGCTTTTTGAGCCATAACATTTTCATAAATTTTAGCTCGAATAACCTTCATTGCTTGCGCTTTATTCTCATGTTGCGAACGACCATCTTGACATGTTACCACTGTATTAGTAGGCAAATGAGTAATTCTAACAGCACTATCAGTAGTATTAACTGATTGTCCTCCCGCTCCACTAGAACGATAAACATCTATTTTTAAATCATTATCATTAATTTCAACATCAATTTCTTCAGCTTCTGGTAAAGCAAGAACGGTTGCTGTTGAAGTATGAACTCTTCCTTGTGACTCTGTTTTAGGAACACGTTGGACTCGATGAGCTCCTGATTCAAATTTCATCTTTGAATAAGCTAATGCCCCTTTTAAAATAAATGATATTAAGGAAAACCCACCTGCTTCTGATTCTTGAACTTCCATGGTCTCAATCTTCCAATTATGAGCTTCAGCATACTTAACATACATTCGGTATAAATCACCAGCAAAGATATTAGCTTCATCACCACCAGCAGCACCTCTGATTTCAACAATAACATTTTTTTCATCATTAGGATCTTTTGGTATTAATAAAATTTCAATATCACTAAGCAAGTGATCTTGTTGGTTTTTTAATTCATCTAATTCTAGCTGAGCCATTTCCTGCAGCTCAGCATCATTTTCTTTAAGTAAATCTTGGGCTGCTGCCATATTATCAATATTGGTTTTTAAAAGCTGATAGGCTTTAACAATATCCTCTAAATCACTAGCTTCTTTACTTAATTTAGTCATTTCTTTAATATCATTGAGGATATTACTATCCATCAATAATTTATTTATTTCATTATATCGTTGTAAAACTACTTCTAAACGATTAATTATTTGATCCATTAAATCAACTCCCTAACCTTTGATATTATACACTAAAAAATAAACCTTGTCTTTTAATCAAAAAAAACTTTAAGCTTAATACTAAATATTTTTAATAGCTTTTAAGGGCATGGTAAACTTAAAATGAGTCGCTTTAAAACCACATTTTTCATAAAAGCCATGAGCTTTAGTTCTTAATTTATTACTAGCAAGTTCAATTAATTCACAATCTTCTTTCATCGCAATATTAACAAGCTCATTAATTAAAGCCTGTCCAATATTTAATAAACGATATTCCTCTTTCACAAATAATTCTTCAATTTCAGCAACCATTCCAATATGATGTAATAATAAATGGAGATGAACACTTCCAAAACCAACAATGATATTATCGCTTTCGGCAATTACATAATAGATCTGATCATCATTTAAATTCTTTTGAAACACTTCCTTAAATCGGTGATAATCTAATTCAGTACCCTCTAAAACAATAAAAAATTGATAAATAACTGCTAAATCATCAATATTAGCTTCTCTAATAATCATTATTTCACCCTCAATTAATTTATAAGATTAATTAAATTATAACATCTCTATTATCTATACTCAATAATAAGCAATGATTGATTAAACAATGATAATCTTAAAATACTATTGATATTTTATTTTTTGATAAAATAAAAACCCCATTAAATAGGGGTTTTATTTGTAAATGGCGGAGTAGGAGAGATTCGAACTCTCGCGACAGTTTCCCGCCCTATACCCTTAGCAGGGGCACCTCTTCGGCCAACTTGAGTACTACTCCATTAATATGGCGCCTGAGATAGGATTCGAACCTATGACCAATCGGTTAACAGCCGATTGCTCTGCCACTGAGCTACTCAGGCAATAATTAAGCTATTAAATAATAGCATAATTTTATTTATTTTTCAACCTGAATTTAAATAAGTTATTATTTTTCTTTACTCTTTTAGTAATAAATAGCTTAATAAAAATAATTGTTCTTACTTTAATAAAGTTATTTATTAAACCATATCTCGCTTCTTAAATAACTATTCATTCATATTTCTTTTTAAAAATAACTTATTAAAAAGAATAACGACCACACTTACCAATGCTATTTTAATTATATTAAAAGGAAAATATAAGGCAAAAATAGATGCTAAATAACCTGGTTTATTGATTGTCTCAAAACTTACGCCTGAATATAAAGGAACCGTGATCCGATAGTTCAATAATGATAAGGCACTTGCATAAATAAAGGCAATAATCAAAAAAGTAATAATAAACTTTATAGTATTATTCTTAAATAGTTTAGTAAATAAACTATTTACTAAATAAAAGATGGTTGCTAGAAAACATGAAGATAATAATAAAATAGAACATCCTATTATTTCACTCCCATTAGCTCCAAACAGATAAAAAAGTAAAGCTTTAATAATCGATACCATTAAGCCATATTTTAAACCTAATAACATTACGGTAATAATGACGATTGCTTCAGAGATATCTAATTTTAAATAAGGAACCATGAATGGTATCTCAATAAAATTAAGTAAAAAAGCAATGCCGGCCATAATAGCTGTAAATACTAATTTCTGTGTACTACTACTATTCTTTAAATTTGTAAAATTCATAATAAAACCCTTTCTAATAAAAAAATCGTGATATCCTCACGATAAAAAAAGACTATTATAATCCTCTTTCATCCAGACTTTAACTGTTGGCTAAGGATTTTCACCTTATCAGCTTACGCTCGCGGGCTCTACCGCCAGTATGGAATTACACCAATCCCTGAAGATGTTTTTATTCTAACATAGTGGGTTATTTTAGGCAATTAATATACTTAAAATAATCCTAATTTTTCTGATTAACCGATGATAATGTCCTAAGTATTATCTTTTGAAAATGTCCTAGATAATAAAGCCAAATAACAATAAGATTATCATTATCTATTAAAATACCTAATATTATTAAAGCTTTACCAAGTACCTTCTAATTATTTATTACTTAATTTTGATATTTTAAGAAAAAAAAACATTGAACTTAAACAATGTTTTTATTTATTCTCTAAATATTCCTCAATGGCATCAACCATATTTAGTCTCTCCCATGGTAAATCAAGATCTTGTCGTCCCATGTGACCATAAGCCGCTACTTGAGAATAAATAGGTTTAAATAATTCTAAAGTTGTAATAATACCTTGAGGTCTTAAATCGAATAAATCTCTAATCATTTCTAAAATAACATTTTCATTAACATGATGCGATTTATAAGTATCAATAGCAATTGATATCGGTTGAGCCATCCCAATTCCATAAGATAATTGAATTTCTATTTCATCACAAACATTAGCTGCTACAATATTTTTGGCAATCCAGCGTGCTGCATAAGCTGCTGAACGATCAACTTTAGTAGCATCCTTACCGGAAAAAGCTCCACCTCCATGACGAGCATAACCACCATAAGTATCAACAATAATCTTACGTCCTGTTAAACCACTATCACCATGTGGTCCCCCAATTACAAAACGACCAGTCGGATTTAAATAAAACTCATAATCTTCACTCTCTAAATTAAAAGAGGCTAAAACTTTATTAATGATTTCTTTTTGAACATAATCCTTAAATAAAGTATAGTCAAAATCTTCATCATGTTGAATCGACATTAAAATCGTTTTAACTTTAGGTTTATCATTACTATAATCAATCGTAACTTGACTCTTCATATCAGGACGAGCCCATTTAAATAAACCAGCCTTACGTTGAGCAGTAGCTTCTCGTACTAATTTATGAGCTAATACAATTGCTAGAGGCATATAACCTTCGGTCTCATTACAAGCATAACCAAACATAATTCCTTGGTCGCCAGCACCCACTTCTTTTAAAGCTTCGATATCAATATCAACCCCTTGGGCAATATCTACTGATTGTTCATGAATTAATACTTTTATTTCACAAGTTTTGGCATCAAACCCAATCCTTTCATCCGTATACCCAATATCTTCAATAACTTGGCGGGCAATTTTCTCATAATCAACTTTAGCACTAGTTCTAATTTCACCACCAATTAATAAAAATTGTGTTGTTACAAAACATTCACAAGCAACGCGAGCGTTATTATCCTGGGCTAAAACAGCATCTAAAATAGCATCACTTACTTGATCACAAATTTTATCAGGATGACCTTCAGAAACAGATTCTGAAGTAAATAATCTTAATTCTTTCATCTTAAAACTCCTTTGTAATAAATATTGATACTTTTATACTAACGACCTTATTATAGCATTTTCCCCTCTTTCCTGTCATGATTATAATCTTAAAAATTAATATAAGAAAAAAAGAATGACTAATCTAATAATCATTCTTATTACTTAATATAAATCTAAATATTAAAATCCATCAATACTAAGACCACCTAATTTAGAACCATTACCACTTGGTTGACAGTTCTCAATAAAATTAAAGAAACTTTTACTATCATCTAGAAGTTTAGCACAGTTTTTTAATAGTCCATCACTAAGCAAAATAATAAAATCATTATTATCATAGCCCAGTAATAAATCATTACTAAGCATCACTTTTTTAGATCTACTTAACATTTCTTGATAATCTTGATATTGTTTATCACTAATATCTTTATTCTTATAAAGTATGTTTATTATCGTTTGCGAACAAGCTTTTTTATTAAGACTCTTTTCACTAGTAACCTGACTACTTAGTAGCTTATTATCTAAGAAATTAAAAACAAAATTACATTTATTATTAGATAAATCAGTAAATGATAATTCATATACCTTTTCTTCAGGATCATTATTACTTAATTCAATTTTATAATCAAGCTTATTATTATGAATAATTTTATCATAATCATTTATTTTCTTATTAAAAGCTTCATTATCATTATTCTTGCTAGTAGAACAAGCACTTAACATAACTAACAAACATAATAATAGTGCTATTTTATTCTTTTTCATCTTTATTCCTCCT
>JAITPW010000034.1 GCA_031289255.1 Bacilli bacterium | reverse complement strand
ATAATCTTTTCAACAACGCTCCCACTAGCAGCTCTAGTTGGTTTTGTTGGCAGTATAATATTATGATCATCAATTAATTTCTCCACTTCCATATTAGGAATGTATTTTAAATCATTCTCCATGTCTGTGCCTATAGCTTTAATATTATTCATACTCATAAATAATATTAAAACAAATATCAATGCTTTAATTCCTTTTTTTATATTAGACATTCTTTTGTCCTCCACATAAATTAAAATAATGATAATGTAAACATTACTGTTAATAACTTAACATAAAAAATACTATATAGCAACATTATTTGTTTAATATGATAAAATTGTAATATTCGATAATATATATTTATTACTTGAATTGAAATTCGAAGTAGTATACTCAAATATTTGATGTTCTAGTTAATTATTCAAAGAAGTAAATAAATGCTTGAATTGAAATTCGAAGTAGTACACTCAATTAATTGATGTCCTAGTTAGTGATTCAGTAAATTTTGTGTATAATGTCAATAAGTAGAACAGTTTTTCAAGAAATTGTATGCAATTAGTACTAAGTGCTATTTTAAGTATTCCTATTGGTATGTTGTTAAAAAGACATCTTAAGTTTAATCAAGAATACTAAACTTTCAATATTATAATAAAAGGAAGCCCTAAGCTCCCTTTTTATTATGATAATTACTTTGTTTTAGTATAAAAAAATAATTTATAGAAAAAGATAAATCCTATAATACAAGCAATTGTTTGAATAATGGTACTTGGTAAGTTTAAATAAATCATTCTCATAAATTCATCTCCGGTCTCAACACTTGATGTTACTGCTCCGGTCTCAACACTTGATGTTACTGTTAATTTAAATTCTAAGGCTACAGATTTTAATTGATTAAAAATTAACACCATTCCTATAGAAGCAACAACTTTTTCTATAATTTCTCTCTTAATTACTTTATTTAAATCTAAATCCATTGGTATTCTCCATTTCTATTTTATTTAATGAATGTTAATCTTGTTACACTACAGTCTATTCTAGCTACCATTACTTTTATAAAATAAATAAAAGAACTAAAGAAGCTTGTTTTTAATAATAATTTTTAGCGTATCTTAATTTATACAAATTAGTTATTCTTATGAATTCAAAGAAATCATAAATATTTCATTTGTATCATTTATAAAATCTTGATCAATACCATCAATATCACCAATGATATTAGCACTATTTTTATTGGAAAAAGTTATTAAAGATAGCCATTTTTCATTTCCATCTAAATCAATATTTTTATTTCTTGCACTTGCGTAGTGACTTATGACTTTACTTAATATGACTTTTTTATTTAATAATTTGTCATTATCTAAAAGAGTATTAAATGATACTAGTTGCTTTTTCTTATCATAAGATATCCCTAAATCAAGACCATCACATTTATTATCATCTTGGTAAGCGATATCACTGCTATTAATTTTTACATTTTCAATTAAATGTCCTTGATAATAATGTTTAAAGTAAAGATTTATTTTTGAATAATCACAATTTTTTATCTTAACATTAGTTAATGTCTCAATATTAAAAATCTTATTACTCTGTAAATTACTATCATTTTTTATTATTAATGTATTTTTATTTTGAGAAAATGTCCAAATAAAATATAAAAATATAATAATGATTATTGATAGAAATGAAATTAAAAACTTATTTATAGTATTTCGCATATCCTGTTTCCCAACCATGAGTTAGAACATATTTCATAGGACAATGTCCATATCTATGCGCATATGCTTGTAGATTTCCATAGGTAACAACTACTGGGCGTGCTTTTTTATTCTTATTAGATGATATTTCCCAGGCTCCACCACCACTTCCACCTGAAATAGTAAAACTTGCATTTACAAACTTATAACCAACTCCAATAGCCCCACTTACACTAATTTGTTTTGAAGAATATACCCAGAACCTATTAGTTTTTATTGGGACAGGAAAAGACGGATGAATTTTCTCTGCTTTAGCATTTCTTTTTTTAATACCTTTATAAACATAATTTCTTCTGCAATCAAATTCAATCTCACCTTTATTTTTAACATTATTGTCAGATTCACCTACAATTTTAAAATTAAGATTATTATCCTTAACATTATATTCATCAGAATTATCATTTATTAAAGTTGAGTAATATACAGTCGATGTAATATCATATTTTCTTATAATCCTACTTGAAACAGCTTTATATTTATCAGTACTAATTTCTAATAATACAATATAAGTCCCCTTATTAGAAAGTAAATTATCATTAATAGTAAATTCATTACTTATAGCATCAGAATTAATAAGTTCATCTTTAAAACTTGTAATATTATTTATATTAATATCATCATTCAAACTATCATTGATATAATAAAGCTTCAAATTCAAATTGTATTTAATATCTTTTTTACTATCAAAGAATTTTGTTAATAATGTTAAATCAATCATACTATTGAAATCTTTATCATCATTAAATATAAAGATTTCTCTATTATCAAATAATTTTTTAAATGGTTTTTCTCCATCAAATAATATATTATTATCAATAAAATCATTTATTCTAATCAAATCCATATATTCCAAGCTTACAATATTCTCTGTTAAATCAATTTTTTTCAAACTATAATGATCATGCATATCTATCAATGAATTTGATAAAAACTTAATATCCATATTATTTAATCCTAGATAATTTAAATTAATTAAGTTATCAAATTCATCATGAATACCAATAATTAAATTATTTGATAAATCAATGTATTCTAATTTTCTTAAATTTGATAGGTTTTCCCCAATGTCATCAATCTTATTATTACTCAAATTTAAAATCCTTAATTTTGGTAATAAACTGATATTCCCAGATATTTTCTCTAAATTGGTATTATTAATGGTTATTTCCTCAATATTAATCAATAAATTAATTCCATTTATATTTTCCAAAAAGCTAAAACTTTCATCATCATGAATATTAATGTTAATTTTTTTAATTTTCATTAAATCCTCACCAAATATTTCTCTTGATGCATCCAATTCAGTTAATTGAGATATATAATCCGACAATGTTGAATCCTCAAATAAAGAGTATATTGTAGTGTCTTTTTTCTCATTTTTTAGTTCATCAATTAATAAATCATTGTTGAGTTCTTCTTTTGAATAATAATAAAATGTATTATCAGATAAATTTTCATCAATATCTATTTGTTTAACATTTAGTGTACTAATATCACTATTTTTTATTCTATCAATATCGAATTTTTTTTCTGATGGGTATGCATATGCTATTTTTTCTCCATTTTTATATTTAGTAATCCATTTCATATCAATACCATTTATTTTGTATCTTACAACAAGTATTTTTTTTCCTTCTTCACTAAAATAAGTTCTAACATCTACTTTATTTTGTTCTTGATAAACAATCTCATCAATTAACTTATTTGTTCCATTAGAATAGCGATTAGCTTTTTCTTTAAAACCATCTTCTTTATAAAAGGTTTCCCATTCAACACTATTACTATTCTTATAATGACTTAATGTTCTTGTTTTTATACCTTCATCATTATAATAAGTACGATGATCAACAATACCATTATCTTGAAAAACAACATCATCAATTAATTTACCACTCGTATTAGAATA
>JAITPW010000082.1 GCA_031289255.1 Bacilli bacterium | reverse complement strand
CACTAGTAAAATCTTACTATATTTAATCATTAACAGAAGGTGAAGTAAATTTAAAATTAGAAAATTTTCAATTAACCGGTTATATTAAATTTAGAGGAGCATTTAATAAAATAAGCTCTTTAACTGAAGAAGAAAAAAATAAAGGTATTATTGCTTGTTCAGCTGGTAATCATGCTCAAGGATGTGCTTTATCATCTCGTTTACAAGGTATTAAAGCTACTATTGTTATGCCAGAAACAGCTCCAAAAGCTAAAGTACAAGCTACTCAAGGATATGGTGCTGATGTTGTTTTACAAGGTGCTACTTTTGATGATGCTCATAGTGCTTGTGATACTTTAGTAAAAGAAACAGGCTTCACTTATTGTGATCCTTATGATGATCCTTATGTAATGGCTGGTCAAGGAACCATTGGTTTAGAAATACTAGAAGACTTATGGGATGTTGAAACCGTTATTTGTCCTATTGGTGGTGGTGGTTTAATTTCAGGAATAAGTGTTGCTTTAAAAGCTTTCAATCCTAATATTAAAATCATTGGTGTTCAAGCTGAAAATGTTCATGGTATGAAAGCTAGTTTTGATGCTGGTAAGATTACGACTAACTTTACCGCTCCAACCATTGCAGATGGATGTGCTGTTGCTACACCAGGTACTTTAACTTATGCTGTCGTTAAAGAATTAGTTGATGATATTGTTACTGTTAGTGAAGATGAGTTAGCACTTGCAATGAAGGATTTAATGCAACGTGGTAAAATTGTTGTTGAAGGTAGTGGAGCTTTACCAGCTGCAGCAATTCATTCAGGTAAAATAGATCACTATGTCAATGGTAAAAAAGTTGTTGCCTTAGTAAGTGGAGGAAATGTTGATTTAAAACGTGTTGCTGATATTTGTGAACACTTTTATGCAATGGATTAGTTTTCAATAACTATTGATAAAAACCAGATAAAGTCATATCTGGTTTTTATTTTTAGAAAGAATAAATATATAAATAAATATAAATTAAGCGTTTATTAAGTAATTGCTATTGATTTAGTTTATTGATATAGTCAAATAATGTTTATTTTGTTATAATTACAATATTAAAATGAAGGAGAATCGATATGGCTGAAAATTTAAGCGAACAAGAACTTATTAGAAGACAAAAGATGAAAGAACTAATTGATAAAGGTGTTAAGCCATTTGGTTATCCATTTGAGCGAACTCATTTATCAAGTGATATTTTTAATGAGTTTGAGCAAAAGACAAAAGAAGAACTAGAAGAATTAAAACAGGAAGTAATCATTGCTGGAAGAGTAATGACCAAACGAAATCAGGGAAAAGCTGGTTTTATGCATATTCAAGACTTTGGTGGACAAATCCAAATATATGTTAGAAAAGATACTGTTGGAGATGATGCTTTTGAATTATTTAAAGCTCAAGATATCGGCGATATTGTGGGTATTGAAGGGATTGTTTTTCGTACCAATCATGGTGAGCTATCAATAAAAGCGTTAAAATATCATCATTTATCAAAAGCACTACGACCTTTACCGGAAAAATATCATGGTTTAACGGATGTCGAAGAACGATATCGTCGTCGCTATGTCGATTTAATTATTAATCCTCAAGCTAAGAAGAATGCTTTAGCTCGTATAACTATATTAAGGGAAATGCGTCATTATTTTGATAGTTTAGGTTTCTTAGAAGTAGAAACACCTATTTTACAACCAATTCTTGGTGGAGCAGCTGCTAAACCATTCGTAACTTACCATAATACTTTAGATATGAATTTTTATCTAAGAATAGCTACTGAATTACATCTTAAAAGATTAATTGTTGGTGGATTAGAAAAAGTATATGAAATAGGTCGTCTATTTAGAAATGAAGGAATCTCGACAAAGCATAATCCGGAATTTACAACTGTTGAATTATACGAAGCTTATGGTAGTATGGAATCAATGATGAATATTAGTGAAGGTGTAATTGAACATTTAGCCTTAAAAGTAAATGGTACTACAGATTTAGAATGGGATAATAAAATTATCAGTGTTAAAAGACCATTTATTCGTAAACATATGTGTGAGATTATCAAAGAAGTAACTGGTGTTGATTTCTTTGAACCAATGAGTGTCGAAGAAGCTCGCCTTATTGCCAAAGAACATCACGTTAAACTAGAAGATCATCATTTTAGTACGGGACATATTATCAATGAGTTTTTTGAACAAAAATGTGAAGAAACTATTGTTCAACCAACTTTTATCTTTGGACATCCTGTTGAAATAAGCCCTTTAGCAAAGAAAAATACCGATGATGAAAGATTTACTGATCGTTTTGAATTATTTATTGATGCCCGTGAATATGCGAATGCTTTTACTGAGTTAAACGATCCTATTGATCAAAAACAACGTTTCTTAGATCAATTAAAAGAAGCTGATTTAGGTAATGATGAAGCTAATGAAATGGATATTGATTATGTGGAAGCCTTAGAGTATGGTATGCCACCTACTGGAGGAATTGGAATAGGAATTGACCGCTTAGTAATGTTGTTAAGTGGACAACAATCTATAAGAGAAGTTATCTTATTCCCTCATATGCGTAATAAGAACGAATAATATTATAAATCATAAAGAATAATTGTTATTCTTTATGATTTTTTTAAATTTTATCCTATAAGATTATCCATTATTAATTAATGTTTTTCTATTGATATTTACCTACATTTGGTTTATAATATATGAGCATGGTTCCTTAGCCAAGCTGGTAAGGCAATAGACTGCAACTCTGTGATCGCCGGTTCGAGTCCGGCAGGAACCTCCAATTGTTAATAAAAGCCCAATATATGGGCTTTTTTTATAGATTAAACATAAAAAGATATAATCATCAATAGAATGAATTATATCTTTTAAAATTATTTAATTTCACGACCATTATTAAAATTATCAGGTAATTTATTTCCAACTATTCCAATAACGTACATCTTATTCTCGGCATTATAATCATAAGAGATCGTCATGTTATTAAAGATTCTTTTTTTACCATCTTTAACTAATTGTTCATATTGATTATCATTCATTTCTTTAAGATTATTACTCTTATATATTTTATTAATTTCAGCTAGAACATCTTTTTTACTAGTCCCTTCTGCAAACGATAAATATATCTGTCTTAATCCAATATTATACTTATTCATATTAATATGAATATTATTATTACTACATTCATACATTCCATCACGAACAATCTTAAAATTTTGATATTCTTTTTCACATAGATTAGCATAATCAGTATTCTTTAATCCAAAATCTTCCTTTGTAAAATCGGTTGTTTGATAATCAATTTCTTTTTTTAAATCTGGAGTTCCACTACACCCCCATAGTAATACTACTACTAACATACTTAAAATAATATT
>JAITPW010000085.1 GCA_031289255.1 Bacilli bacterium | reverse complement strand
AACTTAAGGTTGCACTAGTACTGCCTGTTTTTAAACCCGTAAAAGAAATACTATTTGTGCCATTACTTTTACTAGCAACAGTCAGATCAGTTACATTAGCAGTATCAAAGGTTCCATTTGTTATTGTATAATTAGTAGTTCCTGAGTTACCTATTTTAACATTATGAGTAATAGGTGTGGCACTAACTAGGGCATCATCACCAAAACCAGCATCAACATTAAGAATATCGGTATCCAAAAGACTAATATTATCAGTCGTGAAATCACTATATGACATATCTGAATCAATGCTATCGTCAGTTCCACTATCTTTATTAGCCCCGATCATATTATTAGGTTTAGTAAAACGAACTTTAAAATTAGAACTGGTACTACCATCAGCATTACTGACTAAAGTATATTTACCAGCACTATCAGTTGTTGTGGTATCAATTACATTATTAGTACTGTCTAATAATTCAACAGTTACCCCATTTACATAGGCTGCATCATCATTAACACTATTATAGTTATTATCTTTGAATACTACTCCTGAAATATCAATACTACTTAAACGTAAACCACTTAATTTAGTATTTAAATCAGAAACCAAAATATTATTATTATTTTTAACAACTGTTTTAGCATTAATATAAGCTAATTTATTAATATCAGTTTTTAGATAAGTAGTTGGTGCTTTTAATGGTAAAGTTACAATGGCACTATTTTTAGCTTCAATTAATGGTACTTTTATTTTAACCATACTTACGGCATTTAGTGCTGGTAAAGTTGTTGAATAACCAGTATCACTACCACCCGTTAATTCATTAGTGCTTGGATTTGTTTGCGTACTATATTCTATGCATACTCCCGCAATGGTATTGCCATCTTTATCTTTAATTAGAGGAGCTCCATTTAAAATTGGTGTCCATTGACTACCATTACTATCACCAGTTTTAGGAATAGGGATATAAATAACCCCATCGGTATAATCATAGGCTGTTCCATTAAATAAAGTAGTTCGATAATCACCACTTGAATTAGGTAAATAATTACTGCTGGTTGTAAGGACATTAGCTGGATCAAAATCTAACCAAGTACTATCAATACTACTTTTAGCATCACCAAATATTGTATAAATAATCGGCGTTACAATATTGATATTATTTATTGGTGAATCAATGTAACCAAACATTCTTACTAAATGATCACTTGTTGAATTATCACCATTAATATCATATATATCAATATAATCAGTACTATTACTACCATTAACACTCTTAGCCATACGATCATAAACATATTCATTACTTGGATATGATTTTGGAGCCAAAGTCATTCCCACAATATTATCATCACTTAAGAATGAATATTTTCTCTCCGTAATACCATTTTTTACTGTAATCTTTAACTTTGGAATAACCTGATTATTAAAAATTGATAAAGCATCTGGGGTATTATTAATCAAATTAATATCATCATCAAAGGTATCCAAAGCAGCATAACTACTATCTCCAGGACTACCTGAATATTTAATGTGAATAATTGTTGCACCAGCGCCATCAATTCGACTAGTAATATCAGGCGTTTTCCCAGTTGCTAAAATAGCTGCTTTATATCCAGCAACATCTGGTGTAAATTGCGCAGGTATTCTGATATAAAAGTCAGGATTTATATAAGTATTGGTATAATCTCCACCTTCATAAGGATTAGAATCAAGATAAGGATAGACATAAAATTCATCACCATAAGTATATTGTCCTTGATAATTATCCATATGAATCATAGCATTATTAGTAGATTGAGTATTGATCTCTAATAGTTTATAAGTTAAAACATAATCATGATTACTTTCATGAGCAGCACTTATTTCATCTGCTTGATATGATACCTGAATATTAACATTATCCAGATTACGAATTATTGTGCCATCTTGGTAATGTGTTGCAATATCACCAAAAGCTGCCAACTTAGTATGATAATAAACCGGATCATAATCAGGATTCATAATACCAGCTAAAACAGGTAAATCTGGTATTACATATTCTAATTCTTCTATCCAATTAGTATGATCACTAATTCCTAAATCACTAGGATGAACCATGACATTAGTTACATTAAGCGAACCGGTTGTTCCATCATGAAGTTTATAATTAAACGTAATAGGATAATTTAATTCAGTGATTTCATTTAAAGCAAAACCACGTACGTGAACCCCATCAGGTAAAATAATTTTACCCTTAAAATTGCTTAAATCACCACCTGTCGTATTACGCATTTCATAATTAAATAAATATTGATTATACGTTCCTATTTTAGTAGCACGATAATAGATTCTACTATAAATATTACTTTGATAATCTTCAACTACTATTCCTGGTAAATTACCATTAATTCTTAAAGTAGTTTTCCCAGCTTGCAACCATTCAGAATATGATTGTTCTGTTGAAGCCAAAGTACTACCGATCAATGCATCATCAGCAATTTTAACTTTAATAGCTTTAGCAGTCGTATAAATTAGAAATTGCGTACTTTCATCAATAATCGTAATTTTATTGTACGCTGGATTAGTTTTGTCTATTGATATATTTGGATCATTATTATCATATAAATCAATTTTCTTATCAACATAAATAACATGTTTTTTATTAGTTTCATGAATTTGACCAGCTACATTAGCATTTTGCGAAATATGATACATCAATTCCACAACTTGACCAGGATGAACTGTATTAGGATGTAAATCATCATTAGTTTTAATTGATAATTCAAAATCTTTTACCCAGGCCCCATTAGTTATATCAATATTTAAATCATCAGCTGTCTCTATGGTTGTTCCATTTAAAGTAATATCAGAACTAACAATAAAAGATTCATTAGGTAATAACCATGGTTCCTGCGGATTAATGGTGATATATAAACCAACCGTTCCGGTCATTTCTTTCATGTTATAGGTTAACACTGTATTATTCCCAACAGCAGTAGCATTAACAATATTAACACTATTAATTTTATCTCCGGTTATTGCTGTACTAGTATCAGTATAGCTTATAACCCCAAACTCGAAAGGAATGTTAACTTTAACAATAGTCGCTCCATAGCTTTCATCCAAGTTAAGATTAACAAGAATGTTTCTAGTATTAGGATTTAAGGAATCAGTTCCCCAAGTCACATTAGTACTATTATCGATAGTTGTACTGATATGAGTACTAGCAGCTTTAATGTTACGATAATTTAAACTCAACACCACACAAAGCATCATTGCCAATAATACAAACAATGTCCACCTAAATATGTTCTTCATTTTCATAATAAAAAACCTCCATTTTCTTAATAACTCTATTGATTAGTTACTAAATAATTATTAAATATAATACTTGTCATTAAGAATACTAATATTCAATATTTATGTCAACGAATTTATCAAGGAAATTGTGAAGAAATAATACATAATCAAAAAACTTCCTAACAATTTAAGAAGTTTTCATAATTTATATTTTTTTGTTAATATTGTAAAGAGTATAGTATAAACCTTTTTGTTTTAACAACATTTGATGCGTTCCCACTTCTTCGACGCCATTTTTTGACATCACAATAATCTTATCTGCATTTTCAATGGTCGTTAAACGATGAGCTACAACAAGATTTGTTCTATTTTTACTTAATTCATCAATAACTTTTTGAATTTGTTTTTCCGTCTTATTATCTAAAGCACTAGTGGCCTCATCTAAAATCATAATCGAAGGATTTTTTAAAAAAACGCGAGCTAGTGATAATCTTTGTTTTTGACCACCCGATAGTTTTACTCCTCTTTCACCTATATAACTTTCATAACCATTCTCTAAAGAATTAACAACCTTATCTAATTTTGCTTCCTTTGTTGCTAATTTAACATCTTCAAAATTCTTACTTAAATCACCATAAATAATATTATCATAAAAAGTACCTGAGAAAATAAATACATCTTGTGATACTAAACCAATATGATTTCTTAAACTAACTAGACTAAACTCTTTAATATTAATACCATCAATTAATATTTCACCTTTATCTATTTCGTAATAGCGATTTATTAAATTACAAATTGTCGATTTACCAGCTCCACTCTCACCAACCAGGGCAACACTCTCACCAGGATTGATCGTTAAGGAAAAATCTTTTAAGACATAATCACTTTTTTTATGATATCTAAACCATACATTTTTAAATTCAATTTTTCCAACTATTTCATCAATATCACGAGCATTCTTACCTTCTTTTTGACTAGGCAAAGCCATCATTTCTAAATAACGAGCATAACCACTAGCCGCTTTATGATATTCGGTTATAAAATTAGAGAATTTATTGATTGGTTCTTGAAATAATGAGACATACATGATAAAAGCCGTTAATTGACCAACATTCATTTGTTTTATTGAAACTAAGTAACCACCAAGAATAATTACTATTAAGCTTAGCAATCCAAAATAGGCCTTTAATTGCGAAAAATAATGTGCCATTACTTGGTAATATGATTTTTTAGATTGATAGAATCCGCGATTATTCTCATCAAATTTAGCAAGTTCATAATTTTCATTATTAAAAGCTTTAACTTGTCTTATCCCACTAAAGGTATCATTGGCTTGTGAGTTAATATTAGAAAGATTAACTTTTAAATCTAAACTAGTCTGAAAGAATTTCTTACGTGATAGTTCTTGAATTAAAGCAATAAAAGGAATCATTAGAATAATAACCAAAGCTAAAATAACATTCATTCTTAACATCAATATTGTCGAACCAATAACTAAAATAATCATCATTACTAAATCTTCTGGTCCATGGTGAGCAACTTCTGATATTTCATTTAAATCATTAGTAATACGAGCCATTAAACGACCTACTGATGTATTATCAAAGAAATTAATCGGAAAGGTTGTAATTTTATTAAATAATTTCCGGCGCATACTAAATTCAATCTTTACACCAACCATATGTCCTTTTAAAGTTACAAAATAAGTCAATAAAACTCTTAAAATAAAGAGGATAATCATAATTATCGCAATAATTAAAATGACATTACTCGCTTGTTGCGAAATACCTTCATTGATAATTCGACTAGTTAAATTAGGAATTGCTAAATCAATAAAAGATATTAATATTGAAGCTAACAACACACTAATAAACATTTTTAAGTATGGTTTATATTCTACTAAAAATTTTCTTAACATTCTCTTTCTCCTCTTCTATTATCGATATAATATTTATTTCTTTGTTTTATTAATAAAGATATGATATTGATCATTCAAATTATTTCTAATTAAAGATTCATATTTATAATTACCATAATCATAGTATTTTTTAACATAACCAGCTTGGGCAATTTTCAATTGTAAAAGCTCACCATCAACAAAAATCCACGCCAAAGTTCGCTCATAACGATCCTTTTGATTCCCATCATATTCATAAGTAATAACTTGAGCTTTTTTTAATTGTGAACAAGTAAAAGCACTAGCTTGTTTACCATAAGCTTCTTTTTTAGTTGTACTCTCTGGTGTATCAATAAACAAAAATCTTGTTTTACCTATTTTAGTAAATTCAGCAGTATCACCATCAATACATTTAATTAAGTTTATTTCCATATTATTTGAAGGAGAATGATCATTCAAATTAAAATAACCAATAATGGCGATTAAAGCAATAAATAATAATTGAACTAAATATTTAGATGTTTTTTTACTTAACCTCTTCTTGGTTATTTTAGTTTTCATCATTATTCATAACCTTATTGATAATATAATCAATTGCTTGATAATATGAAAAAATATGTTGACCATAAAACATGGTATCGCAGACTTCTTGGGTAAGTGATATTTTACGAAAAGTTTCACGATGCTTAATATCAGAAAGATGAACTTCAACTTTAATATGGCCATAAAGTTCTAAAGCATCTCTAATACCGATGGCATAGTGAGCATAAGCCCCTGGATTAATAATCAGCGCATCACTATCATTATTAATGACTAAGTTTTGTATTTTAGTAATCAAAGCACCTTCTTCATTAGCTTGAAATTCCTTAATAAGGACCTTGATATGATATTCTTTACTCTTTTTAAGAGCATATGCTTTTATTTTCTTAATTAATTCTTCATAGCTATCCTGACCATAGATTCCTTGATCACGATATCCTAACATATTAAGATTGGGTCCATTAATTAGTTCAATCTTAATTATTTTTTCTAAATTCATCTAAAAACTCCTCTACTTCTTCATAAGTCATACTAACATTAGCATACTTAAGATAAAGCTTTCTTCTTCTTGTATACATCATATTAAAATCTTCTTTATTTTCTAATAATGGTCTCGTATTATTCTTCATTCTCTTTTGTAAAATATGTCTTTTAGTCACAACATTAATTATTAAATAATCTTTAAGTAATTCCATATTCTCATCTTTTAAAATAATACCACCACCACAAGCTATTAATCTTTCCTTATTATTAACTAATTCAGTTAGTATTATTGTTTCTTTTTCACGAAAAGTCCGATTCTTAATTAAATCATTAATACTACCATAACGTTTTATAATCTTTTCATCTAAATCACAACCATTAAAACTATTAACTAAAGTACTTTTACCACTTAATGGATAACCAATCAAAGCTATTTTAGATTGAGTTTTTAAAAAGATATGTTTTTTTAGATTATCTAAAAGATATGAAGCATCAATATTATGCCATACTGCAAATGATTTAAGAGCTTGGACAAGTAACATATCTAAACCACCAATAAAATAACTATTACTGCGATGAGCTTGCATCCTTAATTGAGAATTAAGCGGATTATAATTAACATCAATAATATTCTTAAAAGCATAGCTATCTTCATCACTGATAGGCGAACAATATTCATTCATACCTATAGGGGTAGTATTAATCAGAAGATCACCTTTAAGATTTTTGATCATACTAAAATTATTAAGCGGATCTCTCCGTGCTATTACTAATATTTCTTTATCTTTAAAATAATGCTGAATCATTTTACTAGTAGCTCCATCACCCATAATAATGACTTTTTCAATATTATCAATAAAACGATTTATCCGATTATTTTTAATCAAATAATCAAAACCATCAATGTCAGTATTAAATCCTATTAATTTATCATCCTTTTTCATAATGGTATTAATTGGTAAATCACTATTATTAATATCTAAATATTTAATAACTGTTTCTTTAAATGGTCTAGTTACATTCAAACCATCATATTGCTTTAATAATTCTTTATTAATTTCTCTAACATCTATCAATTCATAGCTGGCATCAATATCAAAATGTGCTATTAAATATTCATGAATCAATTTTGAATATGAATATTCAATACCACTTCCGATTAGCCCATATTTTCTCATCATTAGTCATCCTTTTATAAAAAAGTAACAATTGCTTGTTACTTTTGTCTTTAGTTTCTGATATTGGTCATAATTTCTAAGACAGTTTCATCTGTCCCTTTCATACCCACACGGCCCAATTCACCTACATTACGAATTGTTCCTTCAATATCATCTTCAACAATTCCACAACCATTACCAAATACTTTATTTTCTTTTGCGAGTGCCACTCCAATAATAGCTGCATCAAGTGCTGAAGCTATTTTAGAAGGGCATGATTCTTTAGCCCCATCACAAATCATCCCTGATAAATCTCCTAAGACATTAGTAATAGCCTTTTTAATTTGAGAGCGATCACAATCATCCAGATAAGCCATTCCCGCAGCTGCTCCACAGCCAGCCACAACTACTCCACAAAAACATGATAATCTTCCAATTCCGGTTTTAACATGAATCGTAATTAAATCAGAAAGTAATAAGGCTCTTAACATTTTATCATGAGCATAATTTTTCTCTTTAGCATAAACAATAACAGGAATCGAACAAGCCATACCATTATTACCACTACCAACATTGGTAACAACTGGCATAACACTACCACCCATACGAGCATCACTACCAGCAGCACTCATGCCTTTTATTTTTGATTCAATACTACCATGACCCATATTAATAATGGTTCGTCCTACATTGATACCATAATCATTATTAAGACCTTCATTCGCAATATCCATATTATTTTTAATTTGTAGTTCTAACATATCTTGATAATCATCTACTTTAGCAATTTCAACAAAGTCCAAGATTTGATCAACACTTAAGATTGAACGATCAGTATGTTGCTCATTTTCACTAGCCGTATTATCATTGTTAAGAAGATCTTGATTATTTTTAGTAATACGAATCACATTATCATGATAATTAATAATTTCCACTTCAACAACATTATTATCATCACTAACCGTGGTAATAGTATGTAATGTAGCTGGGGTATCTAATTTTTCAATTTCAACCATACCCGTATTCATTAATTCATTTACTTTTTTAATATCCTTTTCACTCATTTGCGATAATACTTCTAATCCTAAATCAGCATTACCACCAATAGCTCCAGCTAATAAACTAGCTTGCATTCCTTTTAATCCGCCCGTGTTGGGAACAACCACTGATTTAGCATTTTTAATAATATTACCACTTGATTGAATTTTAATCTTTTTAGGAAAATTATTTAAATGCTTAACCGCAATCGCTGCTCCTAAAGCAACACTAATAGGCTCAGTACAGCCCAATGCTGGAATTAATTCTTCATGAAGAATGTCTAAATAACTTTGATAATTTTCTTGTTTAAACATGTTTTTACCTCTCATTTCTAAAGATTATTGATATACTACTTTAAAATATTTTTTCTTACCTTTTCGAACAATATTTACTTCTTGATTAAAAGCCTCTTCCTGTTTAATTAAAGTATTAACATCATTAATAATATCACCATTAATAGTAATTGAGTTATTATTTACAAACTCTCGAGCTTCTCTTTTTGATTTACAGATAGTACTATCTACTAAAAAATCAATAACATTAATTTCTTTATTACTGGCAATATTAAGTTCATTAACACCTTTAAAAGTATTATTAATTTCTTCAATAGTTAAACTCTTAATATCACCACTAAATAAGGCTTTAGATATTTGTAAGGCTCTTTCATATTCCGCCGGAGAATGAATTAAGGATGTTAATTCTTTAGCCAGTGTTTTTTGAGCAAGTCGTAAATGAGGTTCTTTTACTAAACTATCTTCTAGGGATATTATATCCTCTTTTGGTAACAAGGTAAATATTTTTAAATAATTTATAACATCAGCATCCGCTGTATTTAAGAAAAATTGATAAAATTCATAAGGACTCGTTTTTAGAGGATCTAACCAGATAGTTCCTGTTTCTGTTTTACCAAACTTGGTTCCATCAGCTTTAGTAACTAAGGGACTTACTAAACCAACGCACATTGCTTCTGGATTTTTCTTTCTAATCAAATCTAATCCAGCTGTAAAATTACCCCATTGATCTGAACCGCCAATCTGCATATTAACCCCATGTTCTTCATACATGACTAACCAATCAATGGCTTGTAAAATAGAATAAGAAAACTCCGTAAATGATATTCCTGTTTCTAAACGATTAGCAACGATATCTTTTGCGAGCATCGTATTAATATTAAAATATTTACCATAATCACGTAAAAATTCAAACATACTAATATTAACACCCCAAGCAGCATTATCAAGAAATAACGGGGCATTATCAACATCATTTACTAGAATATGACGCATTTGTTCCTCAATTTTCTTAGCATTATAATCAATTGTTTCATAATCTAAGAGAATACGTTCCGCTTTTTTACCACTAGGATCACCAATTCGACCGGTTCCAGTTCCCATTAATGAGACGGGAATATGCCCATATTCTTGAAATCTTCGTAATAAGATAGCTTGCACTAAATGTCCAATATGCATCGAATCAGCTGTTGGATCAACACCAAGATATACTTTTATTTGTCCTTTCAATAATTGTTCCATTTTTTCCATATCACTAATGGTATAGATTAAACCACGCCATTTTAGATCTTCAATAAACTTACTCATTATTACACCTCTATTTTTGAACTATTTCTTCTCACAAAATAAGTATCTAGTACTTCATTTTGAACTACTATTTCTTCTTTGCGCAACATTTTAACCATCTGCATCGCTGCCTTAGCCCCTAAATCATACTTAGGAACTTCGATTGTACTTAAAGCTGGACGAGCCATTCTTGAATACTTGGTATTATTATAACCGATGATATCTAAATCTTCAGCAATCACAATATTTAAATCTAAAGCCGCATTTAAAGCCGCAATTGCTAGACTATCACGGGCTCCAATAATTAAATCAACTTTATTATGTTTTAAATAATCATAGATTTGAAGATAAGATTGGGAATAACTTTCATCAACTTGCAGATAACCATCAAAATAAGTATTATCTTCAAGAAAAGCTTGTTTTATCCCACTGAGGATTTGCGTTGCCACAAAACGATTATATTCACCATCAATAAAGATAATTTTATAATAATTATTTTGCAAATACTTTCTTATTACTTCATAAGTTATTTTTTCATAATTAACACTAACACTTGAACGAATTTTCCCTTTCACTGGTGTTCCAATAATCGTTAAAGGAATATCATTTTTACTTAATTTAGCCATCGCTTGCGTATTGATTTCACTATTAATAATAATAACACCATCAATCCGACTTTCAATAATACTATTAATTATTTTGTTGACACTATCCTTACCATAATTAGTACTATATAAAACAACATTATAGTTATTCTTTAACCCAACATCAACAACCCCACTAATAACCCTTGAAATAAATGAAAAACTTACTTCAGGGACAATTAAAGCAATTTGATAACCTTTATTAGTTGCTAGATTACGAGCTAAAGCATTAGGAATATAATTTAATTCCTTTATTGCTTTTTTTACTTTAGTAGCTGTTTTGATACTAACATTTTTATTATTGTTTAATACACGTGAAACGGTAGCCAAAGAGACCTTGGCCTTCTTAGCTACCTCATAAATTGTTGCTTTCTTATTCAATATTATTCTTCTTCCTCAAGACTACCTTTGATCTTACTACTAAATTCTTCTGCTTTATCTTTAACATTCTTAGCAACTTCAACGGTTTTATCAGCCGCTTTTTTAGTTTGCACCTTCGTTTTTTCAATTAAATCATTATCATCGATATAACTGATTACTTCATTAATTTTTTTTTCAGTTAAATCAATAGCACTTTCCACATTAGGTTTAATTTTTTCATTTTTTTGTAAATCAGTAATTAAATCGCCTAATTTTACTTTAATAACACTTGCTTTTTTACTGACAACTTCTTTAGAGTGAGCTAGATTCATTTTTGAAACATCAACTTTTATATCGGCAACTTTTTCTTTTAAACCATCAACATTAGTTTCTTTAGCTTGTAAATATAAATCATTTACTTTAGCTTTTAATTCGCGATAAGTATCACGCCCTTTTTGGGGAGCTAATAATAAACCGGCAACTAGACCAGTTGCTAAAAGACATACATTTTTTAATTTCATGTTAATCATCCTCTTCTTTCTTATTTTTTTTACGTTTAATTTTACTAGTTTTACTAGCTAAAGAACTAAAGACACCCATCACTCCAACATACTTGTTATGAATACCCATAATGGTATCAATTATTCCTTGTAAACTATCTAATTTATTTTGGACATCATCAACTAATTTATTAGTTCCCTTAACGGTATTAATCATCTGATTTAATAAAATGATGATATAAATTAAGGTAATTATTCCCGCTACTGGTAAACAAATATAAATTAGAAAAAAACTAGAATTTTCTAAAAAGCTATTCATTGTCTCATCTCCTTTTTTTATTGTACTTATCTTCTTTTTTAATTATACTATAATTTCTATGATACATAAATAAAAATTATTAAATAGTACTTTTTACAATGAGTTCATTAAGTCTTTGGTATAATCATAGACATTTTTACTAGACATCATTAAGAAAACACAATCATGATAATTTTTAAATAATTTAATACTTGTTTCATTCTCTTCAATAATAAGAGCTTTTTTACTAAATTGTTTAACATAATTAATATCAATATCAATACCAACTTCTTTTGTCGAAGTACTAGGAAATTCAAAGAGATAGACTTCATCCGCATCATCTAAAACACTACCAATACTTTGCGCAAATTCAAAGATTCGTGAATAACGATCCGGTTTAAAAAAAGCAATTATTTTTTTATCAGGATATTTCTGTCTTGATGTTGCAATCATTAATTTAATAGCGGTTGGATGATGAGCATAATCATCAATAAAGACATTACTATTTTTTTCTAGTATCGTAAAACGGCGGGCAACTCCCTTAAAATTAAGTAGTTGTTGTTCAACATAAGCCCAATCTTTATCATTGGTTTTTAAACAATAAATCGCAATTGTTGCTAGAATATTCATCACAATATGAACTCCATATAATGGTAATTTAAAGTGATAATAAAATTCCTTATGACCAGTAAAATAATCACTATATAAATCAAATTCCATGCCTTGTTCATTAAGAATAACATTTTGAGCTTGAAAGTTATTATGATCATTAAAACCAAAATAATAAAAATTAACTTGTTTTTCAATACTTAAACAGTTCTCATCATCACCATTAATAACAACATATTTTTTAGCATGAGCTGCAAACTTTGCAAAAGAAGCAATATAATCATTTATACTATGAAAATAATCAACATGATCATATTCAACATTATTTATTAAGACAATATCCGGATAATAATTTAAATAATTATCTTGATACTCACATGATTCTAAAACAAAATTAGTACTATTCAACAATAGTTGTCCATGACCATCACCAATCAGAAAACCAGTTGGTTCCTTACCCATTAAGACTTGACTTACTAAACCAGTCGTCGTTGTTTTACCATGGGTTCCTGCAATTGAAATAGTATAATGATCATCGACAATCTGACTTAACATTTCCATATAAGTATAAATTTTTAATCCTAATCGTATAGCCGCTTGCATTTCAATATGATCATCACTAAAAGCATTACCTTTAATAATAATCATACCTTCTTTAATATTATCTTCATTAAACTCATAAATAGGAATATTTCTTTTTCTTAAATCATCTTCAGTAAAAATATGTTGTTTAATATCACTACCACTAACTTCATGATTTAAATCCTTTAAGATATGAGCTAAACTAGCCATACCACTACCCTTAATACCAATCAAGTAATAATTCATCAATATTAACCTCCTTATAAAAAAATAAGCATGTGCTTATTTTAATCTTCTTCATCTATTACTAACCGCATTTCACCAGTTGAATCTTCTACTAAAGTAAAAATTGAAGTATCTCGTAAAGAACTCTTCTTCTTATCTTTTAAGCTACTTAAAGAATGATCTAATTTCTTAGTATTTTCTTCAAATAAATCAAATGGTAAAACATCATTAAGTTTATCATCAACTTCTACTACTTTATTAAATTCTCTTATTTTAATTATTTCCGAACTTATATTTTTACCTTCTTCATGCTTTTTGGGAATATCAACCGTATGTTTTTTCACAACCCCATTCATCGGTGAAAGAATATCACGAGGCACATAATTTTCTTTATTAACTAAATCACTTGTCTTTTTAAGTGGTTTTTGAGCAGGTTGTTCTACTTGTTTCGGTTGTTTAGCAGCTTTAAATTCATTGTCAAACAATGGTAATGATTCAGACTCTTCAACATAAGGATTACGATAAGCTTTATTAATTTCGTTTTGAAAATTAAAGTTATGTTTATCAGTTTCATTTAATAGTGGAGGTTGTTCTTTAATAATCTCAACAGGTTGTTTTATTTCTTGAGGATTAATCTGATCAAAAGCATCACTTTTAACTTCGCTTAATACAATATCATCAAGTTTCTTACTATTATTATGAACTTCATTTTGATAAAGAAGTTCTTTATTTTCTTTAGTATTAAAATCTTTTAAATCTAACTCTTCTTCTTCAACTACAAATATATTTTTAATTTTATCTAATATTGCCATAAGAATACCTCCATTCTTTAAAATTATAACATATTATCTATCATATTTATAGATGAACACAAAAAAATTACATCACTCTTTCTTTTAAATTAATAAAATATTCTTTATGCTAAAAGACAATCATTAAAGATATCTAGCACATTTCAAATTCTTTTAAAAATACAAAAAAGTTTTTTAAAATTATTAACTAAATAATATGAATTTTCTTTATTATTAAAATATCCTTATTTTAAAAAAAAACTGTCTTAAAATGACAGTTTTTTATAAATAATTACTCTTTAATATTATCTCTTTCAAAATAATGAGTATGAAGTAATTTATGAGCTAAATGACCACCTGGTTTTTCTAGGTATTCATCATAGATTTTAATAATATCAGGATTCTTATGTGATTCTCTGATTTCTTTATGAGCATCTATTTCATAAATAGCTTTCATTCTTTTTTCAATAATACTACGATCACCATGATTATATGGTTGACCTCCTCCAGCAATACATCCAGCTGGACAAGCCATAATTTCAATAACATGGTATTCATTTTCACCAGCTTCTATTTTTTCTAGTAATTTACGAGCATTACCTAAACCAGAAGCCGCTGCTACTTTTAATTCTAAATCATTAATTTTTAAAGTAGCTTCTTTAATTCCTTCAAGACCACGAACTTCTTTATAATCCAGAGAAGGTGCACTATCATTAGTAAGCCATCCAGCAGCAGTACGTAAAGCTGCTTCTAAGACACCACCAGTTGCTCCAAAGATAGCAGCAGCACCAGTTGATTCTCCTAGTGGATGATCAAATTCTTCATCCGCTAATTCATTATAATTAATTCCAGCTTCTCTAATCATTGAAGCTAATTCTCTAGTTGTAATAACCGCATCAACATCAGCACGACCATCAACACTTAATTCATCACGAGCTGCTTCATATTTTTTAGCAACACAAGGCATTACTGATACAACATAAATATCATCAGGATTGATTCCTAATTTTTCAGCAAAATAAGTCTTGGTAATTGCTCCTTGCATTTCATGAGGTGATTTACAAGTAGAAGGGACATCAATTAATTTAGGAAATTGATGTTCAATAAACTTAATCCATCCTGGACAACATGAAGTTAAGATTGGTAAAGTACCTTTATTTAATCTTTCAACAACTTCATTAGCTTCTTCCATGATAGTTAAATCAGCACCCCAGTTTGTATCAAAGACATAGTTGAATCCCATACGTCTTAATCCGGCAACCATTTTTCCAGTACTAACACCACCTGGTACAGCTCCAAATTCTTCACCTAGAGCTACTCTAACAGCAGGTGCTGTTTGCACAACAACCACACTTTCAGGATCATTAATTTTATTCCAGATACGATCAACATGACTAACTTCGGTTAAAGCTCCGGTTGGACAAACACTAACACATTGCCCACAGAAAGTACAAGGCGTATCTTGTAATGAATCTTGGAAAGCTGTTCCAATTACCGTTTCAAACCCACGATTAATTGGTGAATATATATTTACCGTTTGCACTTCTGAACAAATCGATTCACAACGACGACATAAAATACATTTATCTAAATCTTTAATAATTGATTTTGAAGAAACATCCTTACCTAAATTAGACATTTTACCTTCAAAACGATTGTTGCGGATATTCATTGAATTTGCTAGTGTTTGCAGATCACAATTAGTTGAACGAGTACAATATAAACAATCTTGTGGATGGTTTGATAATAATAATTCCATTACCGTACGACGAGCTTTAATTGCTTTAGATGAATCAGTTTCAACAACCATTCCTTCACTAATATATGTATCACAAGCCGGTGTTAAACGACTTCCTCTTCCTTCATTAACTTCAACCATACAAATACGACACGATACGGGATGATTACAATAATCCATATCATGTAAATTTAAGTGACATAAGGTAGGAATATTAAAACCATGTTCACTTGCCACTTCTAAAATAGTCGACCCAGCTTGAGCTTCTATTTCTTTTCCATTAATAACAACTTTTAACATAATTAACCTCCTTATATTGTCGTAATTGCTTGTACCGGACAGGCCGCAATACAAGCTTGACATTTTATACATTTATCTTGATCAATGATATGTTGTTCTTTAACTTTACCATCAATACATTGCACTGGACAGATACGAGCACATTTAGTACAACCAATACATTTATCAGTAATGGTAACTTGTAATAAATCTTTACATACGCCAGCTGGACATTTCTTATCAACAACATGAGCCATATATTCATCATTAAAGTATTTTAATGTTGATAACACAGGATTAGGAGCTGTTTTTCCTAAACCACATAATGAAGCATCTTTAATAACATTAGAAAGGTCATTTAAAGTTTCTAAATCTTTTAGTGTCCCTTTACCCTTAGTAATTTTATCTAAGATTTCAAGTAATCTAGTCGTTCCAATACGGCAAGGTGTACATTTTCCACATGATTCTTCACAAGTAAATTCTAAATAGAATTTAGCAATATTAACCATACAGTTATCTTCATCAAGAACAATCATTCCACCTGAACCCATCATTGAACCAATTTCAATTAATGATTCATATTCAATTGGGGTATCAAGAAATTCAGCAGCAATTACTCCTCCTGAAGGTCCACCTGTTTGAGCAGCTTTAAATTGACGATCATTAGGAATTCCCCCACCAATTTCAAAGATAATTTCTCTTAAAGTTGTTCCCATTGGTACTTCAACTAAACCAACATTCTTAATTTTTCCACCTAAAGCAAATACTTTAGTTCCTTTTGAACGTTCGGTTCCAATCTTATTATACCAATCAGCACCATTTAAGAAGATTACTGGAATATTAGCAAGCGTTTCAACATTGTTAGTACAAGTAGGTTTTTGCCAAAGTCCTGATTCTGAAGGAAATACTTTTTTATTGAACGGTTCACCACGTGAACCTTCAATAGAACGCATTAAAGCCGTTTCTTCACCACAAACAAAGGCACCAGCTCCATATTTAATTTTAATATCAAAATTAAATCCTGTTCCTAAAATATTTTCACCTAATAAACCGGCTTCTTTAGCTTGAGCAATAGCTACTTCTAAACGATGAATTGCCAGTGGATATTCAGCACGAATATAAATAAACCCAGTATCTGAACCAATACAGAAACCAGCAATTGCTAGTGCTTCTAAAACACTGTGCGGATCTCCTTCTAATAATGAACGATCCATAAATGCTCCAGGATCTCCCTCATCAGCATTACAGATTACATATTTAACATCACCTTTAGCTTTACGAGTTGCTTCCCATTTTAAACCAGTAGGGAACCCAGCTCCACCACGTCCTCTTAAACCTGAATCAATTAATAATTGACTAACAGCTTCTGGTTTATTTTGTTCTAAAACTTGAGCTAACGCTAAATAACCTTTAGCCGCAATATATTCATCAATATTCTCAGGATCAATGATTCCACAATTACGTAAAGCAATGCGCATTTGTTTCTTATAGAAAGACATTTCATGCATTGTTTTAACTTTTTCATTGATAGTTGGTTCTAAAAATAATAAATCATCTATTGGACTTCCGCCAATGATATGGTCTTTAATAATACGATTAGCATCACTTGGTTGCACTTTGATATAGAAGACATCATCAGGGAAGATTCTAATAATCGGTCCTTCAGCACAAAAACCAAAACATCCTGTTGCTTTAGCTTCAACTAATTCACTAACTCCTTGAGCTTTTATTTCTTTTTGTAATTCTTCCAATAATTCTTTTGATGAAGCTGAATGACATCCAGTTCCACCACATACCATAATAACACGTTCTTTACCAACATGAGCTTCTGCTTGTCGAAGTGCTAAAAGTGGTAATTTTTCAGTATGTAATTTTCTTAATTCCGTAATTGAGTTAATTTTCACTTATATGCTCCTCTCTTTTAAGCTGTTTGGGTTGTTATTTCACCAACAATATAGTTTTCTAAAATACCTTTAACATCTTCAGATTGAACATGTCCATAGACTTTTTCATTGATAATAACAACTGGAGCTAACCCACATGCTCCCACACAACGAACAGCTGATAATGTAAATTGATTATCGGCCGTCGTTTCGCCTTGTTTAATTTCTAATTCACTTTCAAATGAAAGCATTACTTTATCAGCACCTTTAACAAAACACCCTGTTCCTAAACATACTTGGATAACATTTTCACCACGAGGGGTTTCTGAAAAAAATGTATAAAAAGTAACAACTCCATACACCTTTGCGATGGGAATATTAAGTTTTTTCGCAACATATACTTGAAGATTACGTGGTAAATAACCAAATAAATGTTGTGCTTGATGTAATACTTGAATTAATGAAGATTCACCAGTAAGATTACGTTCTTCAATGAATTTATCTAATTCAATAAAACATTCTTCGTTATTGCATTGACATGCCATAGATTCTGCCTCCTATAATTTGTAATAGATTCCTTATTATATTTTATAGAAAATCTCATTTTTATACAATATGATTTTTTTATAAAATTAATTTTATTTCATTTTTAATAAAAAAACAGGGTTTTTTGCTTAAAAAAAGGCATAATTTGATAAGAATTATGATTTTTGATAAGTTAAATAATTCACAAACTTTATTAAAAACTAGTATATTTATAATCATTATAAAAAGAATGATATTTTTTTACTCTTTTAAAGATGGATAAAAATTAAAAAATGATAAATTTAAGCATTTACCATTAATTTTAATAATATTTATTCGTTTTTTTTATACAAAAGAGCAATTTATTGATAAATAATTCTTACTAATTATTATTATAATTATTTCTGATACTTCTTAATTAAATCATGTTTAATATTAAATAATTTCTCACTAAAGTTCACATAATATTTAGCTGGATATTTGTATCTTTTATGTTCATCCCATAATAAATTGATATTTTCTTGATGATAAGATCTAATTTCTTCAATATTAGGTAAATCATAAACTAACTTACCATTTTGATAAATAGTTTGATGAAGATCTTTAATATAATAATTATCAAATTCTTTATATTCTAAAGGCGTTCTTTCATTAAACATTCGTAATGGCTTTTGCGTATTAATAACTTCATCATGACAAATCATATAGTCACCCTCTGCTTTTTTAGTCTTATTATTAATAACTCGATAAACTTTTTTCAAACCAGGATTAGTGATTTTTTCAACATTATCACTAATTTTAATAACTGGTTTTAAGATACCTTGTTCTTCAATAGCCACTAATTTATAGACACCACCTAGAGCTGGTTGATTATAAGCCGTTATTAATTTAGTCCCAATACCATAACTATCAATTTTAGCTTGTTCTAAGATTAATGAAGCAATCGTATCTTCATCAAGATCATTAGATACCACAATTTTAGTATCATAAAAACCAGCCGCATCTAACATTTTACGAGCTTCTTTAGATTGATAAGCTAAATCACCACTATCAATTCTAATGGCACAAAAACGATTTTTTAAAGGATCAAAATCCTGAGCTACTTTAATCGCATTAGGAATACCACTTGCTAAAGAATCATATGTATCTACTAAAAAAGTACAATCATGGTGATGTTTAGCATACTTACGAAAGGCTAGTTCTTCATCTTGATAGACTTGGACAAAGGAATGAGCATGCGTACCAGCAATCGGAATATTAAATTTACGACCAGCCGCTACTAAACTAGTAGCATCAAAGCCAGCGATATAGCTAGCACGTGCCCCCCATAAAGCCGCATCAATTTCTTGAGCACGTCGTGCCCCAAATTCTAAAAGGGCATTATGAGGAACAAGATGTTTAATGCGACTCGCTTTAGTGGCAATTAAAGTCTGAAAATTGACAATATTTAAAATAGACGTTTCAATTAATTGAGCTTGAGCTAAATCAGCTTCAATAATTAATAAGGGCTCAATCGCAAAAACAACTTCACCTTCACGACAAGCTTTAATATTACCACTAAATCTTAAATCTTTTAAATAACCTAAAAAATCTTCACTATAATGAAGGCTTCTTAAGTAATTAATATCATCTTCATTAAAAATAAACTTGCTTAAATATTCAACAACTCTTTCTAATCCCGCAAAAACAGCATAACCATTTTGAAAAGGATTATTGCGATAATAGACCTCAAAGACGGCTTTTTTAGTGTGAATACCATCTTTAAAAAAAGCATAGGCCATGTTAATTTCATACAAATCAGTATGTAAAGATAATGTTTCCATTTAATTCTCCTATTTCTTTAATAATAATTTCATTCCTTAAGATTATAACGCCTCATAAATTACTATTCAATGTTTATTCCATTAATTTAATAATACTATTAGTTTCTATAGCCATGCCATAGTCTTCTAATAAGAAGTTTTTAATCGTATTGAGATTACTAGTATGATAATAATGCATTAAGTTATTAATAAAAAGCTTAGCATTAATATTAATATTACTATCATAATAAAGAATATATTGCTCAAAAACAAACCATTTTAATCGTTTTGAACTTTTTAATAAAGTATTGATAAAATAATCATTAGCTCTAAATTCTTTTAAATAAAACAAATTTCTTGTGCCATTAATTATTTGATAACTATTAAAACAACAACCCTTATTATCTTCAACAATATCTTTAATCACGACATATAAACCATGTTTACTAATATTCATCTTAATTAAACCTAAAGATGTCAAATACTTATTAGCACTTATTTGAACTAAATCTAAGTTATGTGTTAACTTCTTAATTAAATCATTAATTTTATCATCGATTGTTTTATTATAACTAACTACTTCATATTCTTCATTCTTTAAGATATTTCTTTTAAGACAATCTTCAAAACTATGATAATTATTTTTATAAAGATAATCTTTTTGATAAACATAACCCAAAGTATTAAGATTATCAACATTAAAATATTCATAATCTATTTCATTAAATGCCTTTAAGACAATATCCTTAAAAGATTCAATACTATAAAAATCATCTTTTAAGGCTTCAACTAAGATATTTCTTTGATCATCATGATACATGATATTTTTACTGTTAATAATATCATTATAAATATACTTACTAAAATTAGCTTGCAGATAACTAAGTAAAGAACTTTGATGATAGCCAGTATTTTCATGAATCATATTCATAAAAACATATAAATTAATGGGAGAATGATGTTCAATCAAACCTTTAAAAAAGAGATTTTTATCAGTAATATCAATCATTAAATGGGGCATTCTTAAAAAAGTAATTCGTGAATCATCAATAATTTTCTTTAATAAATTATGTAATTCATACTCATCATTAAGTTGATAACTGTTCATGATATAAGGATATTTTTCCATGAAATATCTTGTACTAAAATAACCACTATGTTTAAGGATCGTATTGATAAGTACTTGTTTTTTTAAAGGAACAATATTATCAAGATCATAGTAACGATACTTAAAATTCATACTCGCAATTGTTTGTCTACTACGAGATAAAATACCATCAACACCACGAAGAGCATTCTTACTAAGTGGGGACAATTGCGAAAGCTCTTTTTGTTTAATTTTATTATTATATAATTCAATAATATCGGCAACATTGATAGCTATTTTAGATTCTTTTAATATTTGAATAATGATCGGTAATTTGTTAATGGTGACTTCATCATCACCTTCTTGATAAACATTTAAATAATCATTAATAATTTTCTTTTGTTCATCATCTAAATCATGTTCATTCTTATAACTATTCATATTTTTTTTACCATGTTGATATTTGAAATGTAAATAATAATATACTTTAATATCTTCCTTAAACAATCTCACAAATAACTCTTCAGTAAAATTATATTTTTCAAACACTTCTTGATACTTATCCTCTTTTATATCAACAATTCCCCGAAAAAAGATACTAACTATCTGTCTTATTCTTTCTCTAGTTATATGATAGTCTTGAGCGATTCTTTCTAAAGTATAATTATTTAATCTTTTAATTAAAATATCTTTTTTCCTTTCATCATTAATTCTATTTATTTCTTCCTCCAAAGAAGTTTTATAAATAGTATAATAACCTTCATTAAACTCCAAATAATTATCGTTAACTAAATCATTTAAATGTTTTCCTAAATTACTTAAATTTTCAACATTGAGCGTATCCATATTTTTATTCAATAATTCAGATAATTGTTCTTTGGTAAAATTATTTAATTTATAAAAGCGAATAGCACTTAATATTAAGGTAAGTTCACTATATCGTTCATTATCTTTAAGATATCTTTTATCATATAAACTAATCGCCCGATATAATTTTTGACTCGCAATTATTTTAAATCCTAAATCAACACTTAATTCATGATAACTTTGATAATGTAAAAGTCGATTTAAACTAATATTATTTTTAAACAAACGAAATAAATAATTATAAGAAATCCCATAATTACTTAATTCAAAAACACTATTCTTTTTATGATTTACATTAATATCATCTAAAGCATTCAATATTTGTTTAATTTTCTCATCACCAAGACCAGCTACATTAATTAATTTTTCATAAGTTAAATCATATAATTGATAATTAAGTTTAATTAATTTTTGCACCACTGGTATTGATATGCCATATTCACATAACATATAAAGTGAGATATTGTCCATAATATCACTTCCACTATCTATAATAATGCTTAGTATTTGCTTACATTATATATAGTATTAGCTTATTTGTAAAACTAATTTGGACTTTTTTTACAAAAATTTCATAAAATATCAATAATTATCTTAAAACAACAAGAAAATCTTATCTTATCATCCTTTATTAGTATTTTCTTCTTAATATCCTGGTATTCACTAGAGCACTAAAAAAGAAGAACGATCATTCCTCTTTTATTAGTTATTTTATTTTTTTAATGCTGCTGAAACTTCAGCTTCGATTCTTAAGGTATCAGCTGGTGAAGGTTTATAGTTAACTAATATTGGTTCACCTAAAACAGCAAACTTAGCTTTTAATAAACGTTCCTTTAAATCATTAAAAGGAGTTGTTGCCCAACCATATGATCCAAAAGCTATTGCTTGATGATTTTCAAAATGACAAGCTTGTATTCTTTCTAAAAAATCGGCCACAGTTGGCAATAAACAATTATTATGATTACTGGTACCTAGTAATAATAATTTAGTATCAATTAATTCGCTCATAATTTCACTGATTCGTGTTTTACTAAGTTGATATACCTTAACATCATATCCTTGTTTACTTAAATATTCTTTAATAATATCAGCCATCATTTCAGTATTGTGCCAGATGGTTTCATAGACGATTAAAGCTTTATGATCATTAATAGTATTATTCGCAAAGCTTTGATATTGAGCTATCATATCATTGATAAATTCTTTAACAATAATACCATGAGCTGGACAGATCATTTTAATATCCCAAGCTATTTTACTAAATTTCTCTAATAATATTTTGACATTACGATTATTAGGCCAAACAATATTCGCATAATATTCTTTGGAATACTTTAATAATTTATCTTTACCTAATTCTTCATCAGTGATGACATCATCAACAATTAATTGACCAAAAGCATCATTGCTAAACAGTATTTTTTCTTCAACTAGATAGGTCCACATATTATCAGGCCAATGTACTAAAGGCGTTTCCATAAATAATAAATGATATTTTCCAATATTAAGTTGATCATTAAATCCTACTTCATGATAAGCATATTCTTTAAAGAATTGTTGTTGCATAGCTTTAATACCGGCTTTTGAAGTATAAACATTAGCTTGCGGAAAATTCTTCATTACTAAGGCAAAACTACCATCATGATCTGGTTCAACATGATTGACAATCATATTATCAATTGTTCGACCAGCTAAGACTTCCATAATGGCTGGCCATACTTTATCAAAATAGATATCATCAATGGTATCTATTAAGGTAACTTGTTCATCTAATATTAGGTAACAACTATAACTGCTCCCATCAATAACAG
>JAITPW010000058.1 GCA_031289255.1 Bacilli bacterium | reverse complement strand
GGATCTAAAGCCTTATTAGTTGCTGATGAATGGTGTAATACTTTTGATGATGTTGTAGCGTTTGTTAATGCTAAAGCTGGACATATTATGCAAATTAAAACACCTGATTTAGGTAGTGTTCATAATGTTGCTAAAGCAGTCTTATATTGTAATGAAAGAGGATTCGGTTCTTATGTTGGAGGAACTTGTAATGAAACTGATGTTTCAGCTCGTTGTACTACAAATGTAGCCATGGCTACCGAAGCTTTTCAAGTTTTAGCAAAACCAGGTATGGGTGTTGATGAGGGATACATGATCGTTAATAATGAGATGAATCGTGTTGTAGCTCTTGCAAATAGAAAATAATATTTGTATACTTCTAATGATTTTGTTATAATTTAAGTACGATAGATGTAAGGAGTACGACTATGAATGAAATACAACAAGATTATTTAATTGGTTTAGTTCATAAAAAATTAGAACAATATAACCTCGAAGATTTAAAAGATGTAAATGTTAATAACGATAGCTTTGTAGCATATATTGATAACTTTATTGATAATCATGCTTTAGAGAATGATTTGATTAATGAAATTCTTAATTTTATTAATGGTGAAGAAAACTATTATGAAAACAAATTAATTACCATTGAGAAAATTGGTATTTATGTTTCAGTAAGTGATGAGTTAGAACATTTTACTATTTTAAGTGAAGATTTTAAAGATTTACTAATAAGTTTATTACAATATTTAAAAAGCTATTTACCTTTAGGTAGTATAGTAATGCTTAATAAGGATAAATTAGGTATTGAATCAGATAAGGATGAAATAGTTGTCATTGAACAAAGAATGATTCAACCTAAGGGAAAGAATTATTATATTGATTATCGTTCAATTCCTTATCCAACTGGTGCATTTAATGAAGCTATGTACACTTACTTTAGTGAAGATGATATTAAAGAAGTTATCTTTAAAGGTTATTCTGATTTAGAAAATGAAGGATATGAATTATTATTAAAAGAAAGTTTAATTGGAAATCATATTTACAATAAAAAATATCAAGTAGAAATGATTGAAGAATAAGCAAAAGAATAAATCAAGAGTGGCTATCATCGATAGCTACTCTTTAATCTTAAGAGGGGGATAAAATGAAAATAGTTAAGTATGAAGATATTGTTTTAAAGGTTAAATTAGCTTGTCTACAAATGACGACTGATTTACCCCAAGATGTTCAAAATAAATTAGAGATGATGGCTATGCAAGAAGATGGTCAACTAGCCAAACAAATGTTAGATATTATTATTGAAAATGCAAATATAGCACGACAAGAAAATCGTCCGATGTGTCAGGATACCGGTATGGTCGTCTGCTTTGTTAAGATGGGACAAAATATCCAAATTGAAGGTGGATTATTAGCTGATGCCATTAATGAGGGAGTTAGTTTAGGTTATGAAGAAGGTTATTTAAGAAAATCAGTTGTTAATAATCCTATTGATCGTATTAATACTTTAGATAATACACCAGCCATTATTCATTATGATATTGTTGAAGATGATGTTCTAATCATTGAAGTAGCAGCTAAAGGTTTTGGTAGTGAGAACATGTCACAATTAAAGATGTTTCCTCCAGCAGCTGGAATTGCGGGGATGAAGGAATTTGTTAAACAGGTTGTTATTGATGCTGGACCTAATCCTTGTCCACCTATTATTGTTGGCATTGGTTTAGGAGGCGATTTTGAAAAAGCAGCTTTGTTAGCAAAGAAAGCGGCTATTAGAAATTTAGATGAAGTTAATCCTAATGAGAAATTATTAGCATTAGAAAAAGAGCTTGAAGTTGAAATTAATAATTTAGGTATTGGTCCACAAGGTTTTGGTGGAAAAACAACAACCTTAAAAGTAAATATTGAGATGTTTGCAACCCATATTGCCGGATTACCAGTAGCAGTTAATATTAATTGTCATGCTGCTCGTCATATTAAGGTGGTGTTATAATGGCAACTATTAAATTAGAAACGCCTTTAACTATTGATAAGATAAAGGATTTACATAGTGGTGATCAAGTTTTATTAAGTGGTATCATCTATACGGGACGTGATGCTGCTCATAAACGTTTTATTGAAGTCTTAGAAAAGAATGAAGATTTACCTTTTGATGTTCAAGGACAAGTTATTTATTATGTGGGGCCGACTCCAACCAAGCCTAATCAAGCCTTTGGTAGTGGTGGACCAACAACATCTTATCGAATGGATGCCTATACGCCCCCATTAATTAATAAAGGATTAATTGGGATGATTGGTAAAGGGAAAAGAAATGATGAAGTTAAAGCGGCTCTTAAAGGACATGCTGTTTATTTTGCAGCGGTTGGAGGAGCAGCAGCTTTAATGGGGAAATGTGTTATTAAAGCTGAAGTTATCGCTTATGAGGATTTACAAGCTGAAGCGGTTCGTCGTTTAGAAGTTAAGGATTTACCATTAATTGTTGTCAATGATATTAAGGGTAATGATCTATATGTTGAGGGACCTCAATCATATTTAAAGGAGCATAAGTAATGATAAAAAATAGTGTAGCCGGAACTTTAGAATCAAATGATGTCATGATTGAAATAATGGCTCATGATCAAGGTCGTTTGATTGAATTAGATAGTCCTGTTAAAGATATGTTTGAAAATGATATTTTAAAAGTGATAAATGATGTGCTTGATGAATTTAAAATTGATGATATTAGAGTTGTAATCAAGGATCAAGGGGCTTTAGATTATGCTTTAGCAGCCCGCTTAAGAACCGCTCTTAAAAGGGGGATGTTATAATGGCTTTACCTTTTATTAGAAGTGCCTTATTTATACCAGCTAATAATCCTGGTATGGTCCAAACCGCTCATCTTTTAGGAAGTGATGCGATTATTTTTGATTTAGAAGATGCGATTAGTTTGAATCAAAAGGATAGTGCTCGTGAGCTTTTGAAAGCTGGTTTTGAATTCTTTCAAAAAGATGAGGTTATTAGAATTGTTCGAATTAATCCGATGGATTCGCCTTATTTTAATGATGATATTGCAATGGTGAAATCTTTTAATATTGATTATATTATGCTTGCTAAAGCATCGATTAGTAGTGTTAAAGCTTTAGCTGAAGCTTTGAGTGATACTAATATTAAGATTATTGCTTTGATTGAGAGTGCTAATGGGGTCCTTAATTTAAAAGATATTTTAAGTGCTAGCCCCTTAGTTGAAGGAATGTTATTTGGGGCCGAAGATTTTGCTTTAGATATGCAGATTGAACGTACTAAACAAAGTGATGAGATATTAATGGCTCGTCAACAAATTGCGTTAACTTGTAAAGCCTTAAACAAATTCTGTTTTGATACACCTTTTACTGATACCGAAGATTTTGAGATGTTAAATGTCGATATTAAGAAAGCTAAAGCTTTTGGATTTACTGGTAAAGCTTGCATTAACCCTCGTCAAGTTAAGTATGTTAATGCTGTTTTTACGCCTACTATTAAAGAGATTGAATATGCACAAGAAGTTATTTTTGCAGCGAAGAAAGCACAAGAAGAAGGTCTAGGTGTATTTAGTTTAAATGGTAAGATGGTTGATGCACCAATCATTAATCGTTCGCAATTAGTATTAGAAAATGCACTAAAGGCAGGTGTTATCAATGAATAAATATGCAGGGATTAAGGACTATGTTTTTCATGATTATCATTTTAATAATCAAAAAGGGCATGATTTAAGTAAAAAACAAATTTTATTAAGTGAATTAGAAAAAAAGATTACCTTTAAAGATGGCATGGTTTTTAGTTTTCATCATCATATGCGTAATGGTGATGGGGTAGCTAATATCATTTTTGATATTATTAAAAAACTTGATTTAAAGGATATAACGATTGTAGCTTCAAGTATTTTTCCAATTCATTTACCAATGGTAGAATTAATTAAAAATAAAAATATTACTAAGATTTATAGTGCTTATATTTCAGGACCAGTTGCTGAATGTATTTCAGCTGGTTATTTGAAAGATGGTGTGCATATGCATTCTCATGGTTCAAGAGCTAGAATATTATTAGAAAAAGAAATTATTATTGATGTTGCTTTTGTAGCAAGCCCTTGCGTTGATCAAAAATCGCATATTAATGGTTCGCAAGGTAAGAGTTCTTGTGGAGTACTGGGTTATGCTATTGCTGATGCTTTAGTAGCAAAACAGGTCGTAGCCATAACTGATAATATTGTCGATCGTGTTGATGATATTGAGATTGATGGTCATAATGTTGATTATGTTATTGAGATCGATCAAATTGGCGATCCTAAAGGGATTGTCAGTGGAACAACGCAAATAACTAGAGATCCTTTAGGATTATTAATTGCTGATTATGCTGCTAAAGTTATTGAAGGTAGTGGCTTATTAAAAGATGGTTTTTCTTTTCAAACCGGTGCTGGTGGTATTTCACTAGCAGTTGCAGATGAACTGATGAAAATTATGCAAGAAAAAGATATCAAGGGTTCTTTTGCAAGTGGAGGAATTACTGGTTATTTAGTTAAGATGTTAGAAGCTGGTTTGTTTGAACGATTAGAAGATGTTCAATGTTTTGATTTAGAGGCGGTTAATTCAATTGTCCGTAATGAAAATCATCATAAAATGTCAGCTTCAATTTATGCTAATCCATATGATGCTCATAATATTGTTAAAGATTTAGATGTGGTTATTTTAGGAGCGACAGAGATTGATTTAAACTATAATGTTAATGTAACTACTGGTTCTAATGGGGTTATTATGGGAGGTTCAGGAGGCCATAGTGATACAGCTGCTGGGGCCAAACTAGCAATTATTGTTTCTAAGTTAGTATCTTCACGCATAAGTGTGGTTAAAGATCAAGTTACAACGATTACAACACCAGGTGATTCGATAGATGTTTTAGTTACTGAATATGGTGTAGCTATTAATCCTAAACATCAAGATTTAATAAATAAATTAAAAAAAGAAACTAATTTAAAACTTAGAACAATGGCTGAGTTATATGATATTGCGATTTCTTTAACCAATAAACCTCAGAAAATTAAGCTTAGTGATGAAAAGGTTGGAATTATTGAGTATCGTGATGGGACATTATTAGATTATTTATATAAAGTTACTAAATAATAAGGCCATCATTATCATTATAATTGCCGATAATTAAGAATATTAAAAGCAATAAATTGTTATTTATTGCTTTTTTATGTATAATATCAAAGAGTGGTGATAGGATGAGAAATAAATTATTAGTTATATTTTTTCTATTATTAATTTGTGTTTTTTTAGTACAAAATGATTTAAGTAAAAGAGTTTTTATTAATGATACTAAAAAGATTAGTCTTTTAACAAATAAAGATTTTAATAATACAAATTTTCTTATAGATGGCGTTAGTAATTTTAAGAGTGGTAATTTAAGTGGTTTAAATAAAAAATATAGTTTTATTGAAAAGAAAGATACATTGTATTGTAATAAGAGTAATAATGCCTTTTTAGTTAATAGTATTGATAATATTGTTTTGTATCAAGATGCTCATAATATTGAGTATTATCAAAGTCAAAATGATAAATGTAATTTAATTCTTAAAAGTGATGCTTTTGATGTGGATTTAACTAATGATACGATTTATGATAATGATAGTATTTATACTTATGTTGAATCTCATACCGATTTTATCAATACTGGGATTAGTCGTATTAATAAAGAGGGTATTTATACTTTTGATAATTTAAATGATAAGTATAGTAATCTGATTAAACATGGTAATGATGTTCTCATGATTAAAAATATGCAAAGTGTTGTGGCTTTTAATGATAAGAATAAGGTTATTTTTAAGCAGGATAATGATAATAATGCTCGTCGCGTTATTGCCTTGAACTCTGTTGGTAATAGTTTATTTATGATTGTTAAATTAAATGATCATTATGTTATCGAGGGATATGATATTAATAATACGAATGCTATTAGAAAGATGACGCCTTTAATAAAGTATGATATTAGTAAGTATTATAAAAATTATAATATTGAAACGAGTACTATTAAAAATAATCATAATAAAGAATATGTTTCTTTTACTAATGATCAAAATACACTTTTAATAAAGAATGATTTTAGTAAAATAATAGTTTTAGATAATACTGAGAACTTATTAACTTTTATCGATGATAAAATTTTAATTAAACATGATCAAAACTATTCGTTATTATCTTTGGGGACGATGACTAAAGAAAATATAGGGATTATTAGAGCTTTAGGGTTAAAAATAAATGATTATCAATTATATTTTAGTGTGATTGATGAAAAAAATGATGAAGTTTATATAAAATATACTTTGAAATAATTTTAAAGTATATTTTGTTGTGAAGAGGGGTAATTATGAATAGTGAAGTTTTATTAAATAAAATAATGGTGTATGATAATATTTGTTTGTATGCTCATCAATTTCCTGATCCTGATGCTTTGGGAAGTCAGTTTGGGTTAAAACAATTTATTAGTGATAACTTTCCAGGTAAAAAGGTTTATGCCTTAGGTAAGAATAATGATAGTTTAAATGGGACTATTTTTCCTTTAAGAGATGAAGTTAATGAAGATATTATAAAAAATAGTTTAGTGATTGTCTTAGATACGGCTAATATTAGCCGTATCGATGATGAGTTATTTCAATTAGGAAAAGAGATTATTAAAATTGATCATCATCCTGAGGTTGATGAATATGGACAATTTAATATTGTTGAAACTGATAAATGTGCTACTAGTTATATTGTTGCTGATATCATTAGAAAGAGTACTTATCTATTGAGTAAGGATTGTGCTAAGTTTTTATTAATTGGTATTATTGGCGATACTGGTCGTTTTTTACATAATAATACAACTAGTGAAGTATTTGCAATGGCATCTTTTTTAATGAGTAAAGGTGTTGTTTTAGCTGATGTATATGATGAATTATATAAAAGAACCATTAATGAAGCTAAGTTAGTTGGTTATATTTTAAATAACTTTAAAGTTATTAATAATAAGCTTGCTTATTATATTTTAGAAGTTAATGATTATCAACAGTTTAATATTTGTTTTGAAAAAGCTAAAGATTATGTTAATACACTTGCTAATATTGATGGTATTGAAATATGGGTCAGCATTGTTTACTCCCAAGCAACTGGTTTTTATCATGTTTCAATCAGATCAAAAAGCATTCCTATTAATGATGTGGCGGCTGCGATGGGTGGCGGAGGTCACGCTCTAGCAAGTGGTGTTAAAGCTACTAGTTTAGCTCGTGTTCAAATTATTTTAGATAGCTTACAAAGTAAATTAGAATAAATTTTTAATAAAAGATGCTTTTTCTTGTGTTGTAGTTTAAGTATATTTAAGGTATAATTAATTTGATTAAAAAAGGGAGGTAACCTATGAATTTTCAAAGTTTAGTAGTTTTAGGGATCGTAATATTCATAGTCGCCTTTATACTTGGAGTATTATTTTTACAGCTTTTAAGACATTTTTCAATTGTTAAGGCTAATGTTAAGGCCAATGAAATTATTGATGATGCTAATAAAAAAGCTTTAAATATTGAAAAGAACGCTGTTTTAGATGCTAAAACCTTAGCACATGAATATAAACTTGAAGCGGAGCAAGATATAAAGGCCAGACGTCAAGAAGTTAGTGAGACTGAAGGAATATTGTTAAAAAGAGAGCAATCAATTGATAAAAGAGAAATTCTGGTATCAGGACGTCAAGAATTATTATTATCTAAAGAAAATGAATTAGAAAAAAAATTAAATAAAATAAAAAAAATAGAAAATGATTTAGATAACCAAGTTAGTAAACAAGCTAGCTTGTTAGAAAAAATTTCTGGTTATACTAAATTGGAAGCTAAGAATGAATTGATTTCAATTGTTAGATCACAGATTGAAACCGAAGTTACTGGTTTAATAAAAGAAGCTGAAGAAGAAGCTAAGGAAAAAGCTGAGAATATAGCTCGTGATATTGTCGCTGGAGCTATTCAAAGATATACAGCTGATCAAGCTAATGAAAGAACAATCTTACCGGTAGCTTTACCTAATGAGGAAATGAAAGGCCGTATTATTGGACGAGAAGGTCGTAATATTCGAGCAATAGAAAATGCGACGGGTGTTGATTTGTTGATTGATGATACGCCAGAAACCATAACAGTATCATGTTTTGATCCGATCAGAAGAGAAACTGCTCGGATGGCTTTAGAGATGTTAATCCAAGATGGTCGAATTCAACCAACTAGAATCGAAGAGTTAGTTAAGAAAGCACAAGATTCAATCAATAAAAGTATTAAAGAAGCGGGAGAACAAGCTATTTTTGAATTAGGAATTACTAAAGTTAATAAAGAATTAGTTAATTTAATTGGAAAATTAAAATATCGTACTTCTTATGGACAATCGGCTTTAAAACATTCAATGGAAGTTGCTTTTCTTAGTGGAATGTTGGCAGCTGAATTAGGTGAAGATCAAATTTTAGCTCGTCGAGCAGGATTATTACATGATATTGGAAAAGCTATTGATTTTGAACAAGAAGGTTCTCATGTTGAATTAGGAGCCCGTTATGCTAAAAAATTTGGTGAACATGAATTTGTCATTAATGCGATTGAATCGCATCATGGTAATAAACCACCGAGTGGTGTTATTCCTATCTTAGTCGCTGCAGCAGATGCTTTGAGTGCTTCACGACCAGGAGCTCGAGCTGAATCAATGCAAAATTATATTAAACGATTAGAAAATCTTGAAAATATTGGAAATTCTTTTAAAGGGGTCAACAATACTTTTGCTATTCAAGCTGGTCGTGAGATTAGAGTAATTGTTAAACCTGATGAGATTGATGATTTAGGATGTTTTAAAATGGCTCGTGATATTAAACAAAGAATTGAAAATGAATTAACATATCCAGGTCAAATTAGAGTGTCTGTTATTAGAGAAACTAAAGCAAGTGAGATCGCAAAATAAATAGAACTTTTAGTTCTATTTTTTTTAGAAAAGAGGTAATTATGAATATATTATTTATTGGTGATGTTTTTGGTGAAGTGGGCCGTAATTTACTTAAAAAATATTTAGCTAAAATTAAAGATACCTATGAGATTGATTTTACCATCGTCAATGGTGAGAATACTACTCATGGTAAAGGGATAAACCAACGTCATTATTATGAGTTACTTGATTTAGGGATTGATTGTGTCACGATGGGTAATCATACTTTTGATCAAAGTGATATTGTTAATTGGATGGATGAAGAAAGTTGTTTAATTAGACCAGCTAATTTATCGCGTCGAGCAAATGGGGTAGGAACTAATGTTTTTAATATTAATGGTTATAAAATTCAAGTTACTAATATTTTAGGGCGGGTTTTCTATGGAGGAATAATTAATCATCCGATTGAAGTAATGGAAGATATTATTAAAGCCAGTGATGCAGATATTCATATTGTTGATTTTCATGGTGATGCAACAGCTGAAAAGATTAGTTTTGGTTATGAGTTTGATGGTCAAGTCAGTGCAGTTTTAGGAACCCATACTCATGTTCAAACAGCTGATGAAAGAATATTAGATCATGGTAGTGCTTATATAAGCGATGTCGGAATGTGTGGTCCTTTTAATCAATGTATCGGAATGGATAAACAAAATGTTGTCTTAAAGATGAAAGATGGTTTACCTCATAAATTTGAACCGGGGAAGGAACCGGGTATTTTATGTGGGGTAGTAATTCGTTTTACGATAGATTCTCAAGTAAAAAGTATTGAACGAATTAATCTATCGCCTTTAAATAATTATGAAATTTAAGAAAAAAAGAAGCTTATTATTCATAAGTATAAGTATTGGTTTACTTGCGTTATTTCTATTTATTAAATATTTGTTGCCGATTGATAATAAGATTAGTAATAATGTCATTGTTAAAAATGATGAAGTTACTTTTAAGGTTGATAGTAAAGCTAGTTTAATTATGAATTTAGATACTAATCAAATAATATATCAAGATAATATTGATGAAGCTCTTAAAGTTTATAGTTCAAGCAAAATTTTATTTCTAGCCACCATTCAAGAAGAGATGGTTAAAAATAAGATTAGTTTTAATAAAAAAATTAGGATTGGTAAGAATATTAATTTAATTAATAAGAATGGTAACTTCTCCCAATCAGGTATTAAAACTAATGAAGTTTATACTATTAAAGAATTATATTATGCGATTATGATGGCTAGTGGTAATGATGCCAGTATCGCTTTAGCAGAAGATATCTTTGGTTCACATGAACAAGCCGTTAAAGCAATGAATAGTTTTATTAAAAGACATGGTCTTAATAATAGTAAAGTAATTAGTACTTCTGGTTTAGATGGTGAAGATTTAAGTAAGGCTGGTCTTAAAACTAATAAAGGTAGTAATGTTTTAAGTATTAGGGATACTATTAAATTAATAAAGATAATTGAAAAAAATTATCCGGAAATTATTGAAGCAGGTCAATTACAACAAGTTAAAATAGGTCAATATAATAAAAAAGAGTTATATATTAATAATGTTAATGGGATGATCGAAGCTTATTCACATATTAAAGGGATATATGGACTAAAGACTGGTTCTAATATGGAAGATTATAGTAATAGTATCATTAATCTTTATTTAAATAATCATCAACAACATTTCTTAATTATTATTTATGGCGCTCATGATTATCAAAGCATGAAAAAAGATACTAGTCAGATGATTAATTATTTAAATAGTTTAAAGGTTACTAATCTTGTTGATAATATTGATTTAGATATTAAGTTTGGTTTTAATAAAAATAAAGTTAATTATCAATTAGCTCATGATTTATTAATATATTATCCTCAGAATGAAGATTTAGCTTATTATTTAGAAAATAATAATAGACATTTTAATAAGTTTTATAATGTTAAGAACAAACAGATTATTGGTCAAATAGCTTTTAGTAAT
>JAITPW010000004.1 GCA_031289255.1 Bacilli bacterium | reverse complement strand
ATATTATCCCTAATATCGACTAATATTTGAAGTGATTCATTGGTTGGTATTACTGAACCATAACAAGTAACATTAGTACCAATTCCAATTAAGTTAATATTTTTATATTCAAGTATTTCTTTAACAAAGCTTAGATAATCACTATCAAACATTATGCCTTCTCGTAAATCGCCTAAATCGATCATTAAGATAATCTCATGCGTTTTATGTTGTTTTAAACAAGCCTCATTCAATGCTTTTATGGTAACTAGTTCAGAATTTAAACTACGATCAGCATATTTAATTAACTCATCTACTTCTGATAACATTGGTAATCTTAAATGCATTGTTTTAGCATCAGGATATTTTTCCTTGATAGCTTTAAGATTAAGAATTCTTGAGTCCGCAAAGTGCGAAACCCCATTTTCATATAAAACATCAATGATTGGTAAATATGCTCCATAAACTTTCGTAACAACATATAATTCTTCGAGAAAACTAAATTCTTGATAAATATTTTTAGTATTATGAATTAAATGCTTCATATTAATATTAATTCTTGGATACATGCAAGGACCTCCTTAGTAATTTTAGGGCAGCTTCAGGATTAATTTTTGATATTATACCAGCACTAGCCATAATATAATCATGATCTTTTAAGATCTTAACTTTATGGGTCGGTAAGAGCTTCTTATTGGCATTACGTTCAATTATTTGAGCGATTAATTCTTCAGTATGAGGCAATCTAGTTAGAGCACCACCAGTTAAAATAACATATTCAATACCAGTTAAATCTTTTCCTTCAGCCATCTGTTTTGCTCCTGAAATGGTATACAGATTCTTATAATCACCAGCATGTCTTAACAATGATGTTTCACTAGCATATTCACATAAGATACGGGCAAAATCTTTTTCTAAATCAGTTTCAGGTATAGGTTTAAGATTATTAAATAAATTATCAACAGCTTCTTTAGTAATATTTAATTTTTGAGCAACAGCTTCAATATTTAATTTTTCATAAATATTTAAGGCATTTACAAATAATCCTAAATCGCCTTCAACAGTTCTTTTAGCTACTGGTTCAGGGTTAATAAGAATGCGGGCTATTTCTTCTGAATCATTACTAACCGAATGAATATCAGTAGTAGCACCACCAACATCAATAGCTACTAAATTATTGAGATCTTCTCTTAATAATTTAGCTGCTTCCATAACTGCTCCTGGCGTTGGTATAATATGAGTTTTAATTTTTTCTCTTATTTGAGCCATTCCTTTAGCTTTAGTAATGTGTTTTTCAAAAGTATCGTGGATGATCTTGCGAACAGGCTCCACATTTAAGACATCAATAGCCGGATAAACATTATCGGTGATACTAACTAAATCTTGGACATCATATTTTTTTATTAAACTTCTAACATCATCATTATTCGCAATATTACCACAATAAATAATGGGGATATTAAGCTCTAATTCAAGAACTTTTTCCATATTAGTTAGGGCTGTTATTTTTTCACCATAATCCACGCCCCCGGCTATTAAGATAATGTTGGGTTTATTATCTTTTATTTTTTCTAAATCACTTTCACTAAGGATTCCAACAGTTATATTTTGAATATTAGAACCAGCTCCTAAAGCGGCTTCTTTAGCCGCCTTAGCAGTCATTTCATAGACAAGACCATGGACACTCATTTTTAAGCCGCCAGCGGCGCTAGAAGTAGCTAGAAAATCATCATATTCTAACTCTGCAATATTTAGATTATGTTTTAAATCTTCAATAGCTTTATTTAAACCAATATTAACATCATCTAAATCAACCGTTGTTCGATATTGACCTTGACCAATAAAAGTTGGTTCTGATTCTAAATTACTAAAAGCATTGACCACTGTTGTTGTTGAGCCAATTTCAGCAACTAAGACATCGACTTTCAAAACTATTGACCTTGACGTTCTTGTAAAGTTTTAACGATGGCCGTTGCAACATGAATTCCTTTAGTTCCTCTACCAAAGGCTGCATCAACACCATTTTTAATAGCTGTTTCTGGAGTAACTTGTGTTCCGCCAACAACGATAACTAAATCATCTCTAACACCTTTTTCAATAGCATAATCAACTAGTTTACGCATATTTTTATAATGAATATCATCATGAGAGATTATTGTTGAAACTAAAATAGCTTGAGCATTTAATTCAATAGCGGCATCAACTATTTTTTCAATAGGAACTGAAGTTCCTAAATATTCATAAGTTACACCATATTTTTCAATACCACCATGTTTAATATCAATGATTTCTCTTAACCCAACTGAATGTTCATCTTCGCCGATCGTACCAGCAACTACTTTTAAAGGATGAACATTAATAAATTCGGTTATTTCTTCAACACTCATTTCTTCTGGCTCTTCTTTGATAACTAGAGTATTAATATCAATATCAAAAGGCACACGACCTTTAAATTGGATTCTGGTTCCTTCAACTGGATGAAGAATTTCAGTATGAATAACTTCAACATCTTCTAGATTCATTTTTTTACCTAGTTCTAAAGCAGCTGCTTGGGCAATATTTTTAGAAACTGGGAAGCATAAATCAACAGCAATAATACCATCACCTAACCATTCAACTTCTGGTTTAATTAAATTAGAATCACGATATTTTTTGGTTTCATCCAATCTTAAATAAACATTATCATTTTCATCAAGTTCATCAATATAAGAAATTAATGAGGGATCTTCTAAAGAACATTTACCAATTAATTCTAAATGATCTTTAACACCATATTGTTCAAAGTTATTATAACCATAATGGGCTGCCACTGGTGCTAAATAATCATTATCACGAATAAAAATATCATCGGCACCAATACCACCTTTGGGATCACGAGGAATACCATCTCCATTTCTTTCAGGGAAGAAACCACTATCGATAAACGATCCATTACCAACTGCTTCAAAATAGCCACCTTGTTTAATAATATCTTCCATATAAAGAATAGCTCGTTCTTTTAAAGCACGACTTTCTTTTCCTAATGTTCCCTCTAAATTAAGACTTACTAAGTCTTTAAGATTATCCATTCCCACTAAAGCTTGTTTTGCTGTATCTACTGCTTCAATATTATAAATGTGCCAAGGAACATTACGTCCTTCATCGGGAGTAATAGTCGATTGGACATCAGCTGAAGTTAAACGAGAAATTAATAAATTTAAAACATGGGTTACTGTTGCTTCACGAGTAGAAGAATCCATGTATTTAGTATTCATTTGCGCACGCATACGATATTTACCAAATAAATCTCTTAAAGCAACCGCATAAGGAAGATTTAATCTAATATCAGGAGTAGGGCTTGCTGCCGGTGGAACAGTACTTAATAAGATATTTTCTGGTTTGATACCAATTTTTTCAGAAAATAATGAATTGATCGCATGTTGAACTAATAATTCAGGCATAACATTCCAAGCATCTTTAGCCGTAGCATTAGCATTGTGCGCACCATCAATTTGAGCTATTTTAGCATAACGAATTATTTCTT
>JAITPW010000050.1 GCA_031289255.1 Bacilli bacterium | reverse complement strand
ATTATACCGGTTAATGGTTTTACTAAAGAGGAATTAATTGATACTATTTTAATTGGTGAAAATTTATCTAATCATCCTTTAGCTTTGACAATAAAAAATTATTTTAATGATACTACTATTAATAATGATATTAACTATCAAGAAATAGCTGGTTTAGGTATCAAAGCTCAGCTTAATGATAAAAGCATTTTAGTAGGTAATTATCAATTATTACAAGAAAATAATATTAATACTCCAGAAGTAATTACTGATAATACGATTGTTTATGCAGCCTTGAACAATAGTTTTGTAGGATATATTACCTTAGGAGATAGTTTAAAAAGTAATGCTAGAGAAACAATTGATGAATTAAAACAACTAGCAATTAATAATATTATTATTGCTAGTGGTGATCATGAGAATGTTGTCAAAAAAGTAGCTTCTCAATTAGATATAGCACAATATCATGCTGATTTATTACCACAAAATAAAGTGAAGTTAATCAGGGAATTAATTAATAAAAAAACCAGATTATTATTTGTTGGTGATGGTATTAATGATGCTCCTTCTTTAGCTTTAGCTGATATTGGGATTAGTATGGGAGGCATTGGTAGTGATGCTGCTATTGAGGCAGCTGATGTGGTTATTATGAATGATGATTTGACTAAAATACCTTTAGCGATTAAAATAAGTAAAAAAACTAAAAAGATTGTTTTACAAAATATTGTTTTTGCCTTATTAATAAAAATAATTATTTTAGGTTTAGGTATCTTAGGTTTAACTGGTATATGGGAAGCTATCTTTGCTGATGTAGGTGTCGCTTTATTAGCAATTCTTAATGCCATAAAAATTTTATATAAAAAGGAGTAGTTTTATGGAAAATGAATATTGTCTAGAAGATAATGGTTTATCAGCTGATAATATCAGTACTTTACAAGATGAAAAGGCTATTAAACTGGCCGAATTCTTTAAAGTGTTTTCTGATAGTACTAGGCTTAAAATTCTTGCATTACTTTTTCAAAAACGTCTTTGTGTTCATGAAATTGCCTTACTAACCAATATGTCACAATCTTCTATTTCTCATCAACTTAAAATATTACGACATTTCAATTTAGTTAAGTATGAAAAAGAAGGGAAACATATTTTTTATCAATTAGCCGATAATCATGTTGAAATGATTTTTAAAAACGGAATTAATCATTTAGATGAATAATAAAAAAGGATCTCATCCAATAAATATGAGTTTAGATAGATTTATAAATTATTAGTATAGTTTATTTAGCGATATTTCTTGCATGAAATCTTTTTTTTTTGTATAATAATACTGTTGAAATTGTCCACGTAGCTCAGCTGGATAGAGCAATGGCCTTCTAAGCCATCGGTCAGGGGTTCGAATCCCTTCGTGGACGCCAATATAGAAAGCAAACTCCTTTAAGAGGGGTTTTTATTTTTATTTATAGATAATAAGAAGATAATTTTTACAATATATTGTAATTTAGATTACTAGAAAAAGACTAAACAATGTTTAAAACACTTAATTAATATTTTATTATATTGAAGTTTATTATATAATATAAAAGATAATTAAGGAGAGATTAAAATGGAAAGACATATGTTTATTGATGAATCAGGAACATTTAATAATTTTAATGATCGTTATTATGTGATATCTGGTATTTTAAGTAATGATATTGATAAACTTAATAATCTTCATCGAGATATTGAATTAACAATTAGACATGGCAAAATATTAAAGAAAGAAATGAAAGCTTCACATATTAGTGATGAAAGTAAGGCTAAATATATCAATGCCTTAATAAATGAACGCTTTTTAATTTTTTCAATAATCTTAGATAAAAAGAAATTAGCCCAAAAAAATAATCTTAAATTAAGTGAATTTAATGCTTATAATTATATATTAAAAGAATTGGTTCGTTTTGTTTTAACTTTTAATATTGTTGCTGCTGAAGATGACTTTCACCTTCACGTTGATGCTCGTTCAATGATCGAGACGATGAAAGATGACTTACAAACCATTGTCGTTCTTGATTTTTTTGATAAGATAAATACTATTAAAATTGATTATGTTGATTCAAAAGAGAACAGAATTATTCAATTAGCTGATTATATTTCAAATATGATGTTTGGCTATTTCAATAAAATGAATAAAGCTTATCTTTATATTGATAACTTTAGTTATATTAATTATAATATCGTACCCGGGGGGAAGAGTGATGAGTAAAAAGCTTTTGATTGGTATTTTAGTTATTTTATTTTTAATATATATAATACCCATGTTTTTAGTGTTGGTTCATACCAATGATCGTATTAATGAAGAATTAGATTATGTGATTGTTCTAGGAGCTAAAGTTAATGGTGATCAACCAAGTCAAAGCTTACAGTATCGTTTAGATAAAACTTACCAATTAAGTATGAATAATAATATTAAAATAATTGTTACTGGTGGACAAGGACATGATGAAAAATATCCCGAAGCCAAAGTGATGAAAAAGTATTTAGTTAATAAAGGTATTGCTCAAGATAGAATCTTAGTAGATGATAAATCTGCTTCTACTTACCAGAACCTTATTAATGCTCGTAAAATAATCGAAGATGAAAATGATAATTATAAAACAGTAAAAATTGGTATTGTTACTAATGATTTTCATATCTTTCGTAGTAGAATGATTGCACAAAGAATATTTAAACAAGATATTCAAATGGAGGCATCACCAAACACTACCGCTTTTAAAGGGCTGTATTCTTTATTAAGAGAGCCATTAGCTTTCTATAAATCATGGATTCTAGATAAATAATTTATAGGTTAATACATTTTTTTATAAATTATTTTTATTTACTTTTTTAATTATTTATTGTATTATTAATTAGAAATAATTTTTAGGAGGAAAAATAATGGCAAAAATAATGGCTGTTAATGCGGGATCATCTTCATTGAAATATCAATTGATTGAAATGCCTTCTGCATATGTATTATGTTCGGGAATAATAGAACGAATTGGAATTGATAATTCTATTTTTACGATTGAAATAAATGGTGAAAAACACAAAGATATCTTAGACATTGAAAATCATGAAAAAGCTGTTAATTTAGTTTTAGAGGCTTTAACGAAGTATAATGTAGTTAGTTCTCTTGATGAAATTGATGGTGTTGGACATCGTACTGTTCACGGTGGTGAGAAATTTGCGAGTTCAGTAATTTTAGATGATGATGTTATTAAAACAATGGAAGATTTATCTGATTTAGCTCCATTACACAATCCAGCTAATTTAATTGGTTATCATGCTTTTAAAAAAGCTTTACCAAATGTTGGCCATGTAGGTGTTTTCGATACTGCTTTTCATCAAACAATGACTAAAGATACTTATGTTTATCCAATTCCTTATGAGTACTATACTGAATTTGGTGTTAGAAAATATGGTTTCCATGGAACTTCACATTTATATGTTTCACAAAGATGTATTGAATTATTAGGAAATCCGCAAGAATCAAAAATAATTACTTGCCATTTAGGTAATGGTGCTAGTTTAGCAGCTGTAAAAAATGGTTTATCAATTAATACTTCTATGGGGTTAACACCTTTAGCAGGTATTATGATGGGAACAAGATCAGGTGATATTGATCCTGCTATTATTACTTTCTTAATGGATAAAACTGGTAAAACAGCTTATGAAATTAATGATATCTTAAATAAGAAATCAGGAATGTTAGGAATTAGTGGTATTTCAAGTGATGCTCGTGATATTGAAAATGGTTATAATGAAGGTAATGAAAGAGCACAATTAACCATTGATATTTATGTAAATCGTATTATTGATACGATTGGATCATATTTTGTTAAGTTGGGTGGACTTGATGCAATTGTCTTTACAGCTGGACTTGGTGAAAATGGTATTATGTTTAGAGAAAAAGTAGTTGAAAAATTAGAAGAAGCTTTAGGAGTTAAACTTGATGCTACAAGAAATAATGTTCGTGGTCAAGAAGCATTAATTTCAAGTGATGATTCTAAAGTTAAAGTATTTTTAATTCCAACCAATGAAGAATTAGTTATTGCTCAGGATGCAATGAAACTATTAAATTTATAAAAAGACTTTTTAAGTCTTTTTTTATAAAAAGCTTAATTATTACAAAGGAGAAGAAAAATGGAAAAAGTAAAAAAATTATTAATTGGTCCACAAGATAAACCCAAAAACAAAGCATTATGGGCTTTATTGTCATTTCAACATGTCTTTGCGATGTTTGGGGCAACTGTCTTAGTTCCACGTATTATTGGTTTAGATCCAGGGGTAGCTATCTTCACTTCAGGATTAGGGACAATCATTTATATTATTTGTACAAAAGCTAAGGTTCCTATTTATTTAGGTAGTTCATTTGCTTATATTAATGTTTCAGTAGCAGCGATGGCTACTGGTGGTCATGGGATGATGGCAGCCGGTATCTTTGTTGGTGGAATTGTCTATCTAGTCGTTTCAACGATTGTCAGATTTACGGGAATGGGTTGGATAAATCGGGTGATTCCTCCCATTGTTATTGGACCAATGATAATGGTTATTGGACTTGGTTTGGCTGGTAATGCGATTACTAGTGCTGGCTTAAGTGCAGATGCTTTTAATATGACAAGTGCTTGTGTTGCATTATTTACGCTATTAGTAACGGCTTTAATTTCAATTAGAGGAAAAGGATTCTTGAAAATTATTCCTATTTTATGTGGTATTATCAGTGGTTATGTTTTAGCTTTATGTTTAGGATTAGTTGATACTAGTTTATTTGCGAATATGCAATTATTCAAAATACCTAATTTTGAATTTCCAGGATTAACTTATCATCTTAATTTTGCGATGTGGTTATCATTTGCACCAGTAGCATTAGTAACAATTACTGAGCATATCGGAGAACATTCAATAACCTCAAATATTTGTGATACTGATTTTCTTAAAGATGAACCAGGATTAAAAAATACTTTATTAGGTGATGGAATTGCGAAAATAGTTGCTGGGTTAATAGGTGGACCAGCAAATACTACTTATGGTGAGAACAATGGTGTTATTGCGATGACCAAAGTTGCCAGTGTCTATGTGATTGCTTTAGCGGCTCTCTTTGCGATGGGCTTAGCCTTCTTTAATCCCGTTACTGTTTTTATAAATAGTATACCAGCTCCGGTAATGGGAGGTATTTCGATTATGTTATTTGGAATAATTGCTTCTAATGGGGTTAAAGTTATGATTGAAAACAAAATTGATTTTAATAGTCCTCGTAATTTAACAATAGCGGCCACAATGTTAGTGATAGGCCTTGGTGGTGCTAAATTAATGTTTGATAATGGTAATATTAGTTTAGAAGGTATGGGCTTAGCGGCCGTAGTAGGAATATTATTGAATTTATTCTTACCTAAAGATAAATCATTTGATCAAGAATTAAGTAATTAAAGAGTCGAAAAAAGAGGAAACTTGGATGTTCAAGTTTCTTTTTTTATTTACTTAGTAATTAATTGTTGTATAATGAATAGGAATTATTAAATGATGGAGGATGATTAAAATGAAAGTAAGAAAAGCAATAATTCCGGCAGCAGGTTTAGGAACAAGATTTTTACCTGCTACTAAATCAATACCTAAAGAAATGTTACCTATTGTTGATATACCAACAATTCAATATATTGTTCAAGAAGCGGTTGATGCTGGTATTGAAGAAATTTTAATAATTGTAAGTGGTAGTAAAACTAGTGTTGAAAACCACTTTGATGTTAATTTTGATTTGGAAACAAGATTATTAGCTAGTAATAAAACGGCTGAAGCTCAACAAATCAGAGCTATTGCCGATATGGCAGATGTCTTTTTTGTCAGACAAAAAGAACCGAAAGGGTTAGGTCATGCCATATTATGTGCTAAAGCTTTTGTTGGTGAAGAACCATTTGCGGTCTTATTAGGAGATGATGTTGTCATCAATGATGAAAAACCAGCTTTAAAACAACTTATTGATGCTTATGAAAAAACTGGTTCTAGTATCTTAGGTGTCCAATATGTCGCAGATAGTAAAGTAAATAAATATGGTGTTGTTAAAATTGAAAAACAATTAAATGATGATTTATTTAAAATTAATGGGATGATTGAAAAACCAAGTTTAGATAAAGCTCCAAGCAATTTTGCCGTGCTTGGTCGCTATGTTTTAACAAGTAGAATCTTTGATATCCTTGCTCAAACAAAGCCAGGAAAAGGTAATGAAATACAATTAACTGATGGCATTGTATCTTTATTAGAACATGAAGATGTTTATGCTTATAATTTTGAAGGTATTAGATATGATGTTGGAGATAAATTTGGTTACATTAAAGCTCAAATTGATTTCTCTTTAAGAAGAGATGATTTAAGAATGGAAGTAATGAATTATATAAAAGAAATTGTGAAGTAGGATGATTATAATATGAAAGTATGTATTTATTTTGAAGGTGTTAATAATATTGCCAAATCAGGTATTGGAAGAGCTTTTAAGCATCAAGTAAAAATATGTGAAGAACAAGGTATTAACTATACGACAGATTATAAAGACCGATATGATATTTTACATATTAATACCGTCTTTTTAAAGTCAAGTGAAGCTATTTCCTATGCTCGTAAACAAGGTGCTAAGGTCATTTATCATGCTCATTCCACAAAAGAAGATTTTCAAAATTCTTTTGCTTTTTCTAATTTTTTAGCACCCGGTCTAAAACAATGGCTCATTTATTTATATTCTAAAGCTGATTTAATTATTACCCCTAGTGAATATTCTAAATCATTATTGCTTGATTATGGTATTGATGTTCCCATTACTAGTTTATCTAATGGCATTAATATTGAACGATTTAGTCCTAATCGCAAAAAAGAATTAAAGTTTAGAAGATATTTTGATTTAAAGAGAAAAGATAAAGTTATTATTTCAGTGGGCTTATGGTTTGAAAGAAAAGGAATCCTTGATTTTATTAAACTAGCGAAAGCGATGCCAAACTACAAATTTATTTGGTTTGGACATACCCCTAAAGTAAGTATACCGATTAAAATTACCAGTGCCATGGATAAAAAAAGTAGTAATTGTTTTTTCCCCGGTTATATTAGTGGGGATATTATTGAAGGAGCTTTTTCAGGAGCTGATGTTTTTGTTTTTATGTCCCATGAAGAAACGGAAGGAATTGTTGTTTTAGAGGCTTTAGCGAGTAAACAAAATGTTTTAATTAGAGATATTCCTGTTTATAATAATTGGTTAATTAATAAAGAAAATGTCCTTAAATCTAAAAATTTAAGAGGTTTTAAATCAGGGATTGAATATTATATAAATAATCCTCAAAATAATATTAGAATTAATGGCTTTAAAGTTGCTGAACAAAAAGATATTAAAAAAGTAGGAGTTGAATTAAAAAAGATTTATTTATCATTATTAGATAAATAAGCTTTTTTTATTTAAAAATATAATTTTATTGGTACTAAGGATGAATTAATGAACATGTTATTGTAAAAAAACAATTTTTAATACTAGTTATAATTACGTATAGGTATTTATTAAAAATAAAAATCAGCTTTGAATAGGCTGTTAAATGAAAAATATAATATAAAATAACATTATAAATTTCAACATGATGTATTTTTTTTTAATAATTTTGCATAAAATTTGTCTTTTAATTATGATGATGCATTTATTTGAAAAGAAAACAACTATAATATTTTATATATTTTATTTAGGCAATTTAAATAATTAGAATCAAAAAGGCTGTAAATTAGTAATAAATTTAAAAAATCTTCTTTTTTTTGAGTTTTTTTGTTGACTTTTTTCCTGAAAAATTATATTATATATTGGCACCACGAAATTAAGAAATTAATTAAGCAGTGCAGTAATGATCTTTCAAAACTAAACAAAACTGTCAATTCAAAAGACAAAAAACTAGCCAGAGAAAAAACCAAAAACGAAGCAACGCAAGTTGCAAGATATAAACATGAAGAGTTTGAT
>JAITPW010000042.1 GCA_031289255.1 Bacilli bacterium | reverse complement strand
CCATTTATTATTTGGTACTAAAACATTAGTTTGATAAATAGCATAATTAGTCGGATCAATTACTGGTAAATTCTCATTATAACCAACAATAGCTTTATTATTATTAAATAAAACATCTTTACTAACTATTAAATCTTCATATTCTTGAGTAAAGATTCCTCCTCCATCTCGTACAGCTTCATTATTAGTAATACTAACTTTATCCAAGATTTGAACTGGTGTTACTACACTAGCATTTATATAGATACCACCACCATCATTATTAGGTGTATTAGCATTAGTGGTTTTATTATCATAGATTTGAACATTATCTTTTATAATAGTTTTATTAGCCACATTATTTAAATAGATTCCACCACCATGATTATTAACATTACTTGTATCACCAATTGCTTCATTATTATAAATTTCAGTGTTACCACCAATAGTATTATTACCAGATAGATACAAACCTCCACCGCTAGGTGCTCTATTATCATAGATTTTTACATTACCATCTAAAATTAATGATCCATTAGATGCTGTTGTCACAATTCCTCCACCATAAGTTTTTGCAATATTACTAAAAATAGTAACTTCATCTTTTATTACAACGCGTGATCCGGTTGTACTATAAACTGCTCCGGAATGACTTTCAGATTGATTATTAAAAATTTTAGTTGTACCCTCAATCAATACATCAGTTGATGGACCTTGAATATATACCGCTCCACCAGCAATATCTGCCTTATTGTTATATATCTGTACATTTCCACTAATATGTAATTCATGCGGGGTGAAAGTTGTTGCACTTGAAGATTGTCCAATAATAATAGCACCAGCTACATCAGCATTATTATTATAAATTTCAACATTATCACTAAGATCTAGTGAATTTAAAAGTGTTCCACCTGTATCATTACTATTAAGAGCAAATAACCCATAAAAACCAGTATTATCATGAAATTTAACATTTTCTTTGGCATACATTTGACCACGGTTCATAATCGGAATGCTTGAAGACATGTTATTATAGAATTCTACATTATTATTAAAAGTAATGTTTCCACTATTATAATTATATAACAAAGATCCTCCTGTTGTTGTAGAACCATTATTATAAATTTTTACATTATCACTAATATAAACTGTTCCATAGTTCGTTAAGATACTACCTCCTGAAGATATCAAATTATTATCATATAATAACACATTATCTGAAATATTAGTGATTGAACTAGCGTTACTAGCATAAATTAAAGCTCCCGAACTTAATTGTTCATTACTATAAAATTCAACATTATCTTTTAGATTTAAAATACTTCCATTATTGTAGACAAATAACCCATTACCAGTTGTTTTATGATTACGAACGATTAAATCTTTACCTAAAGTTAATGTTCTCGTATTGTCAGTTCCTAAATTAAACAATATTCCGTTTGGATTCGAAACCATTATACCTTTTTGACCATCAATAATTAAATTAGTTACATTCATTGATGAATTAATATTAGTAATATTAAAGAACGTACCTAAATAACTACTACTCCGACTTAGTATATGTCGTGTACTTTCACTATGTAAATTAATAGTGACATTTGCTGGAACAGTAATTGCATTCCCAGTAAAATCAAAATCGTCTGTAATCTCTACATCATGAGTACCAGCTGAGGCACTTTCAATAGTGCTTTTTAATGATGCAACATTATTTACTTGATAAGTAGCTGCTTTGATATTACTGGAAATAAAGGCCTCCCATAATAAACAAAGTAAAAAAATTAATAAATAACTTGTTAATTTATTTTTTTTCATAATAATAACCACTCTTTTCTATTAAATATTAATAAATAAATATTGTGAATATATTTAATAAAGTATACTGATATTAAGGTTTTTGTCAATTCATTTTTTTTAAAAATTCGATTATTAAGCTTTTAATTTTGTATAGGAACCAATTTTTCTAACTTTTAGTTAAACATTTATTAAATTATAGATACTATCAATAGTTTTGAAAATATCCAAATTTTTTTGAAACATAATTAATTTTTTTAAATGTTTTTAAGTATTGGAGGCAGTCCACCTACCTTTTAATAAATACTTATTCATCGAAATATAAAATAATTTGCAATATCCTTTTAGAGTTTCTTGTTCATCAAAATATGTGGCTAAGATCATTGATGTTACATCATCAATTGCAGGTGTAACTGGACTTTCTTATCACCAAACCAACAAGGTTATGAAGCATCTAGTTGCACAACTTCTCTAAAATATTTTGATCTATCTCCTCTTGGATGTGATTCTTTGATTAATATCTCTTTTGAAGCTTTTTCTATTACATTATCTAGAGCTTTATTAGTAACTATAGGATTTGAAGCTTATTTATTTTTTCATATTCTCTTTTCGTTAATCGGTTTGCTTTTGGAGATATAATTTCATTTTTTTTTAATATTCGTGTATTATTAATTTCGTATTATACCCATCCTAACTTCAAAATCTATTTCTTACTATTTTTTCCTACAAATATAGTATCATAATTTGTAAATAATATAGTTCAACCAATATTTATCTATAAGATTAGAAAATATAGTCTCTATAGAATCCCAAAATTCTCGTATACAAGCGATTATATATGTCTAATAATAATAAATGTTTGAAATATAGTAATTTTTTATGTATAATTAAATTGTCAATGGATAGTGGTTTTTTTATATTTATAAAAATATCCATTATCAACTGGAATTCTGCGGAATTCCTTTTTATTTTAAAAAAAATTTAAAAATTTTATAATCTAGTATAATTTAATAATAAAATATGTATTTACCAATTGCAATATCTTAATTTTAAAAATAATTTACTACAAATAAAAAATTTACTACAAAAGTTATTATAAAAAGAAACTATGATAATCACTAACTAAAACAGCAATATTACTATCTAATTTGACAACTATATCAAATTTATCGTATAATAATAAGGCTTGAATAACGGCAGTCTATTAAGTAAGATTGATATGAAATGATGCAAAGATAAGTAACTAGCTGTTGGCGAAAATCATTTATTTCATCACTTTCTGAAAAGATTAGATTTGTTTATAAGCAAATATAAACAAGGAGGAAGAAAGATGGCAAGATATACTGGACCATCATGGAAGTTAGCAAGAAGACTTAACTTCTCGATTTTAGAAAATGGTAAAGAATTACAAAAAAGACCTTATGCACCTGGACAACACGGTAAAGGTCGTCGTATTAAATTAAGTGAATACGGATTACAATTACAAGAAAAACAAAAAGTAAGACGTATGTATGGTATGAATGAAAAACAATTTAGAAAAACTTTTGAAAAAGCTAAAAAAATCGCGAACATTCATGGACAAGGATTCCTATTCTTACTAGAATCTCGTTTAGATAATTTAGTTTATCGTATGGGTCTAGCAAACACAAGAAGAGGTTCACGTCAATTA
>JAITPW010000023.1 GCA_031289255.1 Bacilli bacterium | reverse complement strand
TAGAACAAAAAGAAGCTATTGAAAAGCTTAATTTACCTGGTATTGAATTTGAGGCTGTGGTAGCTCGTTATTATCCGAATGGTGTTTTTGCTTCTAGTACCATTGGTTATGCTACTTATGATGAAGAACAAGGGCGTATGGTTGGGAAATTGGGTGTTGAAGCAACTTATGATGACCAACTAAAAGGTATTGATGGTAAAAAACAAGTTCAAGTTGATGGTGATGGTTATGTTAAGAAGGTTTTATCAAGTACTAAAAGTGAAAATGGTAGTGATGTTTATTTAACTTTAGATAATAATATTCAAAGAATTGTTGAATCAAATATGGATAAAATGTTAGCAAGTAATAAAGCTGATTTTGCTTTAGCAGTTGTTACTGATGCTAAAACTAATGAAGTGCTGGCTATCTCTAATCGGCCAACTTTTAATCCTAATATCTTAGATATTAAAGATTTTAATAATCCTTTTGTTTCTTTACAATTTGAACCTGGTTCAACGATGAAGACTTTTACTTATGCAAGTGCTATTGATAGTGGTGTTTATAAGGGTAATGTTAAATATTATTCAGGAGCTACTAATATTGTTGATAATGGTCGTGTCGTACAAACTATTCATAATTATGAGAACTATAATTGGGGTCATATCACTTATGATGAAGGTTATATGAGATCATCAAATACAGGGATTGTTAATTTGTTTATGCATTATTTAAATCCTCAAGTATATGAAAAATATTTAGATAAGTTTAAGTTTTTTAAACCCACTGGCATTGAAATAGCTGGTGAAAGTAAAGGTCAAAAAGTTATGGATTTAAAACAAGAGCAGTATACGACTGGTTTTGGTCAAGCTAGTTCAATAACGCCAGTTCAATTAATGCAAGCTTTTAGTGCTATTACTAATAAAGGGAAAGAAATGAAGCCTTATATTACAAGTAAGATTGTTGATAACAAAGGGGAATTAATTAAACAGTTTAAACCAACGGTAGTGGGACAACCGATAAAAGAAAGCACTGCCAAAAGTATGTTAAATTTAATGAAACATGTTGTTGAAGATAAAAGAGGTACTGGTTATAATTGGTATCGTCTTCAAGATTATACTGTTGCTGGTAAAACAGGGACCGCTGAATATGTTGTGAATGGAAAATATCAAACTTGTGGAACTTGTTATTATACATCATTTTTAATGAGTGCTCCGGCTAGTGATCCCAAAGTTAATATTTATTTAGTAACTAAACATGATACTTATCCTTCTTATAATGCTCGTTCTAAGTTTATTAAGAATGTCTCAAGTAATGTTTTAGCATATCTTAATGTTAAACCAGATAAGAAAGTTAGTCTTAATAATAATAAAGTTAATATTATTGATTTAGAATCTTTTATTAATAAAAGTGTTGCTTATAGTAAGAAAAAATTAGATAATAATAAAGTAAAATATATCATTATTGGTAAGGGAGCTTTAGTTGTTAATCAAAATCCTTTACCTTATGCTAAAATAAGTAATAATCAAAAAGTATTTATTCTTTCCAATAGTAATAGTTATGAAATGATTGATTTATATGGTTATTCCAAAGCGGATGTTTTAAAGTTTGCATCCCTTTTAGATTTGAAAGTAAATATTAATGGTGATGGCTATGTTTATAAACAAAGTATTAAGGCCAACCAGAAACTTAGTAATAAAGATGTTTTACAAATATATTTGAAATAGGATGATTTAGATGAGTGATATTTTAAAATTAACTTTAATAACCGGCATTATTGTTTTTATAGTTAGTATTGTTTTAATGCCTTTTATCATACCATTATTACATCGCTTAAAGTTTGGTCAAACTATTAGAGTTGAAGGACCTAAATCCCATTTAAAAAAACAAGGGACTCCGACCATGGGAGGTATTATTTTTGTTTTAATAAGTGTCTTGACAATGTTAATTATTCATCCTGATTATTTCTTTAAACCAGAATGTTTAGTTATTACTTGTGCTTTTCTTGGTTATTTCATCATTGGTTTAATCGATGATTTATTAATAGTTGTTTTTAAGAGTAATGATGGTTTGAGTATCAAGATGAAATTATTATTACAGGCGATTGTTATTATTGGTATTATATTGATATATCCTAATTTATTTTTTAATAGTGAATTAAGTGTGATTGATTGTTTTTTCTTTAAAGTTAATCTTCATTATGGCTATATCGTTTTTGCGATTTTAATGTTTGTCTCTTATACTAATGCCATCAATTTTACGGATGGCTTAGATGGTCTAGCAAGCTCAACGATGATTATTGCTTTAATATTTATGGGCATTATTGCTTATTTTCAAAAGAGTTTGATTGAATTAAGTTATATTGGTGCTGTTATTGGTGGATTATTAGGCTTTTTAGTGTTTAATAAAAAACCGGCGAAGATTTTTATGGGTGATACCGGATCTTTAGCTTTAGGAGGCTTTTATGCAATGATGGCCTTACTTTTAAAAATTGAAATGCTTTCGATTGTTATTGGGATGGTTTTTGTCTTAGAGGCTCTTTCAGTAGTGATTCAAATTGTTTATTTTAAGACCACTCATAAAAGATTCTTTAAAATGGCTCCTTTACATCATCATTTTGAAATGGGGACTTTAAAAGAAAGAGGAAGTGTCTTTTTACTAGCAACTATGGGTTTAATTTTTGGATTATTAGGGATGGTGATTTATTTTGGCTAAGAAAGTATTAGTGATGGGTTTAAAAAAATCAGGACTAGCAGCTATTAAATTGTTGTTGAACTATGATTATGATATTACTCTAACCATTAATAATGAATTGAGTATTGCCGAGCGCAATGAATTGTCTTTGTATAATGTCAAAATATATGAAAAGGGGCATCCTTTATCTTTATTAGATGAAGAATGGTGCTATATCGTTAAGAATCCTGGAATTAGTTATAATATTCCTTTTGTAAAGGAAGCTCTTAATCGTAATATTAAGATTATTAGTGAAATAGAACTAGCTTATCAATTAAGTAATAATATTTTTCTAGGTATTACTGGTACCAATGGTAAAACAACCGTTACGACTTTAATTTATGAAATATTAAAAGCCCAATTAGACGATGTTTATTGTGGGGGTAATATTGGTATTCCGATCAGTGATATAGTTAGAGAACATGGTGATAATAATATCATTGTCAGTGAGTTATCTAGTTTTCAATTAATGGGTATTATTGATTTTAAACCTAAAATTGCGACGATATTAAATTTAGCTCCTGATCATTTAGATTATATGAATAGTGTTGAGGAATATTATGAATCGAAATTAAGTATCTATTTTAATCAAGATGAACATGATTATTTTGTCTTAAATATTGATGATGCTCTTGTTCAAGAATATGTCAAAGATATTAAAGCTAAGATTATCAGAGTTTCTTTAAATAAAAAAGCTGATGCTTATTTAGAAAATGATTTTATCTATTTTAAAGATGAGGCTATCATTAATATTAATGATATTAAGATTATTGGTAAACATAATTTATATAATATTATTATTGCAGTTGTTTATGCTAAAGTCATGGGTATTGATAATGATGTTATCAGAAAGGTTATTAGTAATTTTAAGGGAGTCGAATATCGTCTTGAAAAAGTAGATGGTTTAAATAATAATTGTTATTACAATGATTCAAAGGCGACCACGCCTGATTCGACAATAACAGCTTTAGAAGCTTTAAGTAAGACTGATTTAATATTGATTGTTGGTGGTTATCAAAAGGGTTTAGATAATAGACCATTAATAAATTATCTTAATAAGCATGCTAATATTAAAAGACTTTATACCTTTGGGGCTATTAAAGATTTATTTGAAGATGTTGCTATTGAAACAATTAAATTAGAGAAATTAGATATGGTCATTAAAGATATTTTAGAAAATTACCATAATCAGACCATCTTGTTTTCACCAGCGACCTCTTCTTTTGACCAGTATGTCAATTATGAACAACGAGGCGAGCATTTTAATAAATTAGTTAAGGGTGAGTAAGATGAATATTATTTTTAGTGCTGGAGGGACAGGTGGACATTTATATCCAGCTTTAGCTTTAGCATCCTATATTAAATCACAAGATTCAAGTAGTCAGATTTTATTTATTGGGTCTAATTATCGTATTGAAGCGACTAAGGTTAGTGAATATGGTTTTATGTTTAAGGGTCTTAATATTAAGACCCCAAGTGGTTCATTACTTAAAAAAGTAATAGGTTATAAAGATGTTTTATTAAAAATAAAAGAATGTCAAAAAATTATCAAAGAATTTAAGCCTGATGTCGTGATCGGGTTTGGTGGTTATACTAGTTATAGTGTTTTAAAAGCTAGTGAACGTTTAAAAATACCTTACTATTTACATGAACAGAATTCGATTATCGGTAAAGCTAATTTAACGCTATTAAATAAAGCCCAAGGTTTAATCTGTGCTTATCCGCTTGAACTTAAGACTAATACTCCTCTTCATCTCTTAGGGAATCCGACTAGTTATCAGATTAAAAAAAGTAGTATTGCGAATTTAAATGATTATGGTTTAAGTAATGATTTACCTACTTTATTGATCATGATGGGATCACAAGGTTCGATGATTGTTGATGAGTTTATTTATGATATGATCGTTCATTATGATGATAATTATCAGCTTATTTATGTTTGTGGTAATAATTATTATGATCGTTACCATAAGCTTAAATTGAATGATAAAGTAAAAGTAATTGCTTATGAAAATAATATGCCTAGTTTGATTAAAGCTTGTACTTTAATAGTATCACGAGCTGGAGCTAGTGCCTTAAGTGAGATTATTAGTGCTAATAAACCAGCTCTTTTAATACCTAGTATTCATGTTACTAATAATCATCAATATCATAATGCCTCTTTACTTGTTAAGAATGAATGTGCTTTAATTATTAATGAAGCTGAATTAAGTCGCAACTTATTAAGTACAAAGATCAATGAATTATTAAATGATCATGATTTATTGGTAAAGATGATTGAAAATACCAAAAAATTTAATTATGATGATAGTGCGATGTTAATTTATCAATTATTAAAGAATGAAATAGGTGATAATATTGAAAAATAAAATTATTAGTGATTTACATGCTTTAGAAATAAAGGATATCATTGAAAATGAACCATTATATAAACATACAACTTTTAAGGTTGGAGGACCAGCTTTAGTTTTTATTGAAGCCCATAGTTTTAATGATGTGACCAAAACAATTGATTATGCTTTACAATATCATATTAAATATCTTATTATTGGTAATGGTTCTAATATCTTAGTAAGTGATAAGCTCTTTCAAGGCATTGTCATATCAACGAAGTATTTAAATAGTTTTGAGCTTAATGATAATTATGTTTATGCGATGTGTGGAGTTAATTTAATCGCTCTAGCATATCATACGGCCCAAGCTAGTTTAAGTGGGATGGAGTTTGCGAGTGGAATTCCTGGTTGTATTGGTGGTTCTGTTTTCATGAATGCGGGAGCTTATAAAAAAGAAATGGCCGATATTATTAAAGAGGTCCTTGTCTATGATAATCATCAATTGAAATGGCTTGATAAAGCAGAATTAGCTTTTAGTTATCGCCATTCCATCTTTCAAGAGCGAAGAGATATGGTAATCTTAGCGGTTAATTTAGAATTAGAATTTGCGTGTAAAGAAAAAATTATGGAACTTATTGAAACTAGAAAACAAAAAAGACAAGCAACGCAACCATATGATGCCTTTTGTGCAGGATCAACTTTTAAGAATCCTAGTATTGATACTTCTTCATGGCAGTTAATCGATGAAGCTAATTTACGTGGTTATAAGATAAACGATGCTCAAGTATCAATGAAACATAGTAATTTTATTATTAATCGTGATCGAGCTAGTGCTAAAGATGTTTATGATTTAATAAACTTAGTTAAAAAACGAGTTCAGGAAAAAGCTAATATTACTTTACATGTTGAAGTGGAGTTAATTAATTTTGAATAAGCATAAAATGGTTAATAATAATGCCAATAGTAATTTATATGATATTAATAATATTGAATATTTTAAAAAACAGTATCAAGAAAAATATTTTAAAAGAAAAAGATTAGTTAAGTTTCGTTTATTTTTACTAATATTATTAGTCTTATTAGTAATCTATTTAATAAGTCCCTTATCAAAGATTAACTCCATTACCATTGTCGGTAATCAACGTTTTACTAAAGATGAAATATTAAATAAAATTAGTTTACATGAAAAAAGTTTTACTTTTATTCATCCCCAGTTTTTAATAAAAATGCAATTAAAAAATAGTGATTATTATTCTTCTATCAATGTTACTAAATCATGGTTAGGCGATGTGAAGATTACTATTAAAGAATATCGTTTATTATTTTATGATATTGATCAACAAAAACAATATACCTTTTATGATGAAAAAGGTAATAAGTTTATTTTAAAAGGAAATATTTTAAAGAAATATCAAGGTAATTATCCACAATTAGTTAGTAAAATCAATGATGAATTAAAAGAGAAATTAATTAATACGCTTGGTGAATTAGATGAATCAGTTGTCAGTTTAATGTCAGAAATTATTTATACACCTAAACAGTATGATAAAGAGTTTTTTAAGATTATTATGAATGGGTCTAAACAAATATATTTATATAGCAGTTTAAATTATTTAGTTAAAGTAGGATCTAATTATCATAATTTTGCGGCTAATACACAATATCAATGTAGTAAGATTGAGTTTATTGATAATAGTAATAAAGCTATTGTTACAAAATGTTAAGGAGAGGTTTAGATATGGATTATAAAGAAATATATATGAGTATTGAGATTTCGGAATATGCTTTAAAAGGGGTTGTGGCTGAGTATTTTAATTCTAAAATTAATATTCTAGCTGCTCATGAAATTGTTTTAAGTAAGGATGCTCAACCAGCTGAGATTACTGATAAATTAAAAGATTTAAAAGCTGAAATTGCTAGTAAACTAGGTTATCCGATTGAGAATACGATTTTAATAGTACCATCTTTATATTGTAAGAAATTTAAAGATCAAGTACGAGTTGATATTCTTAATGAAAACAAGGTTGTAACTAAAGAGGATGTTGCTTTGGGTATTAAAGAATTAACCAGTAAAAATGATACTAATGATGATTTTGTGGTTAATGTTTGTATTGATAAATATATGGCTTATGGCTTTGGTTATGTATCTAATCCAGTGGGATTAGAAGCTCGTAATATTGAAGTTGAAGCTAGTATTTATACTATTCCAAGTATTATTGCTTATCCGCTTATTAAAATAGTTGAAGCGGCCGGTTTTAATATTGTGGATGTTTGTTTAGATATCATTGCTTTACAAAACTTTGCCTTAACTAATCAAGCTAGTAATTATGGAGCGGTTATTGTTGATTTAAATTCAACTAATACTAAATTAGCATATTTTAAGAATAACACCTTAAAAGCTACTTCTATTATTGAGATTGGGGGTAAACATATTACTAAAGATATAGCTTTATGTGCTAAGATTGATTATGAGAAAGCCGAATCTTTTAAACAAAAATATGTTAATTTAGATGTTGATAATATCAATGATATTATTATATATAGTTCTTATGATGAAGTAAATGATGAACAATTAAAAATAACGCAAGCTTTTATTTCACAGGTTGCTAAAGCCCGAATTGAAGAGTTGGTTAGTTTAATTAATAATGAATTAATTAGATATGAGATTTCTCAAGATGAACTTGTCTATTTTTGTTCAGGAGGCTCATTAATTAATGGATTAGAAAAAATAATTTCAAAAAATTTACAATTTAATCCAATCATTGTTAAAAAAGAGTTTATAGGAGCGCGATATTCTGGATTTCAAAAATGTTTAGGTTCTATTATCAATGAAGCTAAATTTAGTCGCATTAGGGGTGAAATTAAACTTTATGTTAACAAAATTGAATATAATGAGGCTATAAACCTTGTTAGTAAAAACAATTTATTGTATAATAAAGGTGATAATGTGTCAGATGACTTTATTAAACGTTTAGTTTCATATATATTTAATAACTAAAGAGTCGGAGGGTTAATATGGAAAACATCGAATTTGAACAATACGCAAATATTAAAGTAGTTGGTGTAGGTGGTGGTGGATGCAACGCCTTATCTCGCATGGAAGAAGAAGGGATACAAGGTGTTGAGTTAATTATTGCTAACACAGATTTACAAGTACTTGCTAATTCAAATGTTAAACGTCATATTGAATTAGGTGCAAGCTTAACAAAAGGATTAGGTGCTGGAGCTGATCCTGAAATTGGAAAGAAAGCGGCTTTAGAGAGCGAAGATGCTATTAGAGAAGCTTTACAAGGTGCTGATATGGTTTTCATCGCTGCTGGTATGGGTGGTGGAACTGGAACTGGTGCTGCTCCGGTAATCGCTAAAATTTCAAAGGAACTAGGAGCTTTAACAGTTGGTATTGTTACTCGACCTTTTAGTTTTGAAGGAAATTTACGATATAAACATTCGATTATGGGACTACATGAATTAAAAAATAATGTAGATTCACTAATTATTATTTCGAATGATAAATTACTAGAATTTGTTGGACAAATTCCAGTAAGTGATGCGTTTAATGAAGCTGATAAAATTTTAATACAAGGAGTTCAAACCATTACTGATTTAATTGCTGTTCCGGCAATTGTTAATCTTGACTTTGCTGATGTTAAATCAGTTATGCAAGATAAAGGTTCAGCCTTAATTGGAATAGGTTTAGGTTCAGGGGATAATAAAGCTGAAGTAGCGGCGAAACAAGCTATTGCTTCACCATTACTTGAAGCTAGTATTGCTGGTGCTAAACATGCTATTATTAATGTTACTGGTGGAGCATCAATGACACTACAAGATTCTAATGATGCGGTTCGTATCATTGAAGAGTATGCTGGTAATACTGATATTAATGTCATCTTTGGAGTAGCTGTTAATGATAATCTTGAAGATGAAATGGTCGTTACTGTTATAGCAACTGGTTTTGATTTACCAGAATTTGAAGAAGATTCACCAATTGAAATAAGTGAAAATACGGTCGAAAATTCAAATGATAATGAAGTTGTTTCAACAAACGCTGTTGAAAACAATCAAACGATAGATATTGATGCAAAAATCGCTAATTCACAAGAGTTAGAGGTTCCTGCTTTTATTCGTAATCGCTAGGAGGACTAAAGATGGGAAAAATAGAAGATTTAAAAAATTGGGCGATAGGTTCTAATGTTGATGATGAAAATGAAAGTAATGATGATTACTTAAAAATGCCAACTTCTTCATTTGAAACTACGACGGAAAATTATGGTTTTACTAGTGCTGAATTTGCGAATAAACAAAGTCAATTAGTGGTTTTTGAACCACGTAGTTATTCTGAATCTCAAAGTATTGCTGATCATTTAAAAGATCGTCGTGGTTGTGTTATTAATTTACATCGTGTTTCTAAAGAACAAGCAACTAGAATTATTGATTTTTTAAGCGGTGTTATTTATGCGATTGAAGGCGACATGCAAAAAGTTGGAGCTGATGTTTTCTTATCTACTCCTAATAACTTTGGGGTTGTAGGAGAAGTATCAGAGGAATATGAACAAAATTATTAATAATTTTATTCAATATCATTCTAAACATAATGATTTATTAATAAGAGCTAAAGATATAATTGAGCATGATTTAATCTTTAGCTCTTTTAAAATGTTGTTTTTTATTAATCCCTCTGAAAAAGTTATTATCGAAGAATTTGTGAAATTATATGATCATATTAATGTTAGTTTTATTAGTAATTTTATTAATAATGAAAGAAGTCTAGTTATTATTCATCATTCTGATTATATTATAAATAATGATAATTTTTTAAAAATATATTGTTTTAAATATAATCTTAAGTTTAATGTGATAAGCCATCGCGATGTCTTAGGAGCTTTACTTAATTTAAAGATCGATCGGCATTTACTAGGAGATATTTATATTAATAATGATATCGTTTATTTTGAAGTAGCTCAAACCATATCAAAATATATTCTTGATAATCTTAATCGTATTAATAAGGTTAATGTCTTATTAATAGAAGAGGATAATAGGATTACTATTATTAAAGAATATCAAGAATTTAAGGTGATAATTAATTCTTTAAGATTAGATAATGTAATTAAAAGTATTATTAAAAGTAGTTCTTTAGATGCTAAGAAATTTATTATAAAAGGAAATGTTAAAGTTAATTATAGTGAAAATGATAATTTAACATATCAAGTTACTAACAATGATTTATTATCATTACGTGGTTATGGACGCTATTATTTAGAAATTAATGAGGGATATCGAACTAAAAAAAATAAATATATCATTATCTTGAAGAAGGTTATTTAAAAAATAATTATTAAAAATGCTAAAAATAGTTAACTTTCAAATTAAGAATATTGTTTTTTTAAATAAAATAGCTTATAATACCTTTATAACAAAGAACAAAACGATTTATTAGTAGATATTGAAGAGAGATGTTGGTTGGTGTAAAACATTATAAGCTAATAAATGAATCATTTGGGAGTTTTCTTTTTGAAAGATGAGTAGAAAAGATGGTGGTTCCATTATAACTGTTTGAGAGCACCTTGGTGAAATAGGATGGTACCGCGATATATTCGTTCCTAGATGGGGCTTTTTTTATTATAGAGGGGGATTTTAGATGGATTACAAAAATACGTTGTTAATGCCAAAAACTGAATTTGAAATGAGAGGTAAATTACCAACTAAAGAACCAGAAATTCAAAAATTCTGGGATGAAATTGATTTATATGAATTATTATTAACGGAGCGAGCTAATCAAAAATCGTTTGTTTTACATGATGGGCCACCCTATGCGAATGGTGATATTCACATCGGTCATGGTTTGAATAAAATTATTAAGGATATTGTTAATCGTTCGAAGTCAATTCAAGGTTATTTAACACCTTATATTCCTGGTTGGGATACTCATGGATTACCAATTGAAACGGCTATTACGAAGACTGGTATTGATCGTAAAGCAATGAGTGTTGCAGATTTTAGACAATTATGTGAAGATTATGCTTACCAACAAATTGATATTCAAATGGCTGGTTTTAAAAGATTAGGTTCACTAGGGGATTATAAACATCCTTATATTACAATGACTAAGGATTATGAAGCTGCTCAAATTAGAATTTTTGGGAAAATGGCTTTAGATGGTTTAATCTATCAAGGATTTAAACCGGTCTATTGGTCACCATCTTCTGAAACAGCTTTAGCTGAAGGTGAATTAGAATATCATGATAAAGTTGATACTTCAGTATATGTTAATTTTAAAGTTGTTGATGGTAAAGGTATTATTGATGATGATTGTTCAATTATGTGTTGGACAACAATGCCTTGGACTTTAGTATCGACGGTTGGTATTTCTTTAGGAGATAATATTAAGTATGGTCTTTATGAAACTAGTAAAGGTAAGTTATTTTTTGCTCGTGATTTAGAATTAGATATTAGTACTAAATTAGATTTACCATTAAATTTAATCAAAGAATTTAATGGCCAAGATTTAGTTGGCGTTTTAGCAACTAATCCTTTAAATGATCGTGTTTGTCCAGTTGTTTTAGGTGATCATGTTACGACATCTGATGGAACCGGTTGTGTTACAACTGCTCCTGCACATGGAACTGAGGATTTTCTAGTAGCACAAAAATATGAAGGTGAATTTGATTTACCGATTATTCTTTCTTGTGATAAACAAGGTCATATGGCTAGTGAAGCAGGCCCAAGAGTTGAAGGTATGTATTGGGAAAAAGCTAATAAAGAAATAATTAAGATTATGGAAGAAAAAGGAACGCTTATTTTTAAATTAGATATGACTCATAGTTATCCATATGATTGGCGTACTAAAAAACCGATTATCTTTATGGCTGCTCTACAATGGTTCTGTTCAATTGATAAAAAAAGAGCTGAATTATTGCATGAGATTAATAATGTTAAATGGACACCAGCTTGGGGTAAATTAAGAATGCATAATATGATTAGTGATCGTGGTGATTGGTGTATTTCTAGACAAAGAGCTTGGGGTGTACCAATTCCTATTATTTATAATCAAAATGATGTTCCAATAATCGATGGTGATATTTTTGAGTTTGTGGCAAGTAAAATTGCTGAGTATGGTTCTAATTATTGGTTTGATAGTAATATTGAAGATTTATTACCACAATCATTTAAAGACTCTCATCCTGATTATTTAGAATATCATAAGGAAAGAGATATTATGGACGTATGGTTTGATTCAGGGTCATCTCATACGGGTTGTATTCTAGCACGTGGTATGGAATATCCAGTTGATATGTATTTAGAAGGTTCCGATCAATATCGTGGTTGGTTTAATTCTTCATTAATTGTTGGAACTTGTTATCATGGGCAATCACCTTATCGTGAAGTATTATCACATGGGTTCACATTAGATGGACATGGCAATAAGATGTCTAAATCTTTAGGTAATACTATGGAGCCTAAGAAGATTATTAATCAATATGGGGCAGATGTTTTTAGATATTGGGTTGCTAGTACTGATTATCAATCAGACCAAAGAATTAGTGATGAAGTTTTAAAACAGGTATCTGATACTTATCGTAAAGTTAGAAATACTTATCGTTTCTTATTAGGTAATCTTAATCATTTTGATGATACTAAGCTTTTAGCAATTAATGATTTAACTGATGTTGATAAATATATTTTAATTAAATTAAATAAGTTACATCAAAACTGTATTAATTATTATAATGCTTATGAGTATAGTAATGTTTATAATAGTATTAATAATTTTATTGTTAAAGAATTAAGTGCTTTCTATATGGATTTCACTAAGGATATCTTATATATTCTTAAAGAAGATGATCTTCGTCGTTTACAAGTACAAACGGTATTGTACTATTGTTTAGAAAGAATTAATATGCTATTAGTACCATTCTTACCACATACTTCTGAAGAAGTTTATACTTACTTACCAAAGAGTAATAAGAAAGTATCGGTGCATTTAGAAGTATTACCTGAGCTTTTAGAAATTGCTAATGCTTCTGATATTGAAGTAATGTATGATCGTTTTATGTTATGTCGTGATGATGTGTTAAAAGCTTTAGAGATCGCTCGTGATCAAAAGATCGTCGGTAAGTCTTTAGAAGCAAAATTAACAATTTGTTTTAAAGAAGAATATCAATTTATGAAAGATATTGATAATTTGAAACAGTTATTTATTGTTTCGAAGGTCATTATTACTGATGAAATTAAAGGTCAAGATTATCCTAGTGCTAATATTGCCGTTGAACGTTTTGATGGCCATATGTGTCCTCGTTGTTGGAATATTTTTGATGAAGAAGAGATGGTGGATGGTCTTTGCCAAAGATGTGATGAAGTTATTAACCATTAATAAAGTTATAGAAAAGGGTGTTGTTAAAACACTCTTTTTGAAAGGAGTAAATTATGAGTCGAATTAAAGCGATAATTAATATTATTATCTATATATTAGTTCAACTTTTCGTATTAGTTTGGATTAGTTTTCATAATAATAATCAAAATGAAATAATTAGCCTTAATACGATGGCTTTATATATGGTACCAATCTTAGTTTTGATTTTTATTATTAATTTTAATTATTTAAAGGATAAGATAAGTTATGCCTTAAAGCATTATAAGATTGGTTTAATTTATGGTTTTGTTGGTTTTATGGGTTATTTAGTAATTAGTTTTATTTTTAATATTATTATTTTAAGTATTAATGGTCAGGAAATAGATGTATCTAAAAATGAAGAGGTTCTTCGTTATATGATTGGTAATAGTTCGATGATAAGTAGTTTTTTATTGTTAGTACTAATAGCACCCTTAGTAGAAGAATTGATTTTTAGAGTAAGTTTATTAGGTCTTCTTAATAAGGATCAAAAGAATAAACGTTGGTATTTATATATTTTAGCTGCTTTTATTTTTGCTTTGGTTCATGAATATGATTTTATTATTAATTTTAATCTTTTAAATTGCTTATTATTTTTACAATACTTTATTCCTTCACTATTAATTATCTTAGTTTATTATCTTTCTAATCATAATTTACTAGCAACTTATTTTCTCCATATTCTTAATAATGCGCTAGCTTTAATGATTAGTATCTTATTAACATGATGGAATTATTAGTACCTATAAAAGATAAAGCTAGTGCTATTCTAGCAATTAACTTAAAAGCTAAAGCCCTTTATTGTTCAGGACCTCATTATTCAGCTCGTCAAGCGGCTAATATTAGCTATGAAGATTTACAAGCAATTATCGAATATGCTCATCTCTATCAATGCCGCGTTTATCTAGCTTTAAATATTTTAATATTTAATGATACTTTTGATGATGTTAAAAAGGAAATTGATATCTTAGTTAAGATGGGGATAGATGCTTTAATTATGCAAGATTTAGGTTTACTTTATTATGTAAAACAAGTCTATCCGCAATTAGAAATTCATAGTTCCACGCAGATGAGTATTCATAATGAATATGGCTTATTATTTGCTCAAAATAATAATATTAAAAGAGTTGTTTTACCACGAGAATTATCTTTTAAGACTATTAAAAGATATCATCACCTATTTAGTAATATTGAACTGGAAACCTTTATTCATGGTGCTCTTTGTACTTCATATTCAGGACAATGTTATTATTCGGCTTTTAATAAACGTGGTTCAGGTAATTTAGGAACTTGTGAACAGAATTGTCGGCGTCATCATTATTTTAATGATGATAGTAAAAATTAT
>JAITPW010000080.1 GCA_031289255.1 Bacilli bacterium | reverse complement strand
TGAAATTGTTTAGCTTGGGTATCAATTACTCTAAATTGATAGATATTTTCCTTTATCTTATTTACTTTTAACATTACTATCACTCTCTTCCTTTACCATTATACAACTTTATATATATTACTCGTAACATATATTATTGTTAAAAAATTAACATGCCTTAAAATGCTCACTCTTACTAAAACTAATCATTATAATTTTGAATATCTTGTCATAACTATATAAAACCATCACTCATTTATGCTATAATATTTCTGATAAAAAAGAGGGTGTTATTATTTTAGATAAAAACAAAGATATGATTATTATTATTGATATGGTTTATGGTTTTACGGATGAAGGTTTAATGGCTAGTCCCTTAGTAAAAGCATTGATTAAACCAATTGCTTCCTTAGTTGAACAGGCTTTAACAAATGATATCAAAGTAATTCATTATACCGATTCCCATCCTAAGGATGCCCAAGAGTTTAATACTTATCCTCTTCATTGTATCGAAAATACGAAAGAAGCACAACCAGTCGCCGAATTAAATAATCCTAAAATAATGATCATTAAAAAAAATTCTACTAATGGTTTTCTAGCTTTCAACCCTTTTATCTATGGTAAAAACCTTTTTATTTGTGGTTGTATCACCGATGTTTGTATCTATGAATTCGCCTTAACCGCTCAAAAATATAAAGAACAATATAACTTACCTTATACGGTTAATATTTATAAAGAACTAGTTCAAACTTTTGATAGTCCAAAACATCACTATCAAGAAATAAATGATTGCTATTTAAAATCACTTCAAAATAATGGCATAAACATTATATAGATGTGTTCGTTTTTTTAAAGTACTTTAAAAATAATTGCTTACATATTATAATTAATAATTGAAATTTACTACTGGAAGGATGATATTATGTATTCACAAGACACCATTGACAATCTTAATAAAACGATAGAAACAAAATTTCCTCACTTATTCACCATCAAGAAAGGTTATCATCAAGCCTTTGATAATGTATCACGCTTAGTAATGTTAGATCGCTATGCCCAAAAAGATAAATTACTAACATCATTAAGTATTAACGACTTAGTTATTGTCGTCTTAGAGCATGATCCCCACTTCCCTTCACGAGGAATTGGTTACGTTCGTAAAATAGATGGTAATAATGTTCATGTTGAGGTCTTAGAAGATTATCGCAATCAAATAAAAGATGATTATGAATATGAAACAAGTACTGTCATTCGTAAACTAACTGGTATTGAAAAACCATTAGAAATATATTTTGAACAAATTGCGAATCGTTTAGCCCATGCTCTAGCCAGTAATGAAAATTCTCAAAAACTAAAAGAAGAATTTACCACTAAATTTTTTGAAGAATTAAGTAATCTTAATATCATTCCAGCGGGACGAGTATTATATGGAGCTGGTTCAGGATCAAATGTAACTTACTTCAACTGCTTTGTCATGCCTTTCATTAAAGATAGTCGTGGTGGTATTTCTGAACATCGTAAAGAAGTTATGGAAATCATGTCTCGTGGTGGTGGGGTTGGTACCAATGGTTCAACGCTCCGTCCTAAACATGCGATTGCTAAAGATGTTGGTGGGCGTTCAAGTGGTGCGGTTAGTTGGTTGCATGACTTATCTAATTTAACCCATCTGGTGGAACAAGGTGGTTCACGTCGTGGAGCCCAAATGATCATGATGGCTGATTGGCATCCTGATATTTTAGAATTTATTATTTCTAAAATGCAAAACCCTAAAATCTTAGAATGGTTAAAAGATAATTCCGAAGATGATGATATTAAAAAACTTGCTTCTGAGAAATTATTATTTATTCCCATTGAAGCAAGTGAAAAACAGTTCTTAGAAAAACTAGAAGAAAATAGTGATCAATTACCAAGTGATATTATTGATGAAATAAGACAAAAACTCTTAATAGGAGGTCATTATGAAGTCGATAATAAAGATTTTCTTTCCGGTGCTAATATTTCTGTAACCCTTACTAAAGAGTTTATGGAAGCAGTTGAAAATGATACTCTTTTTGAATTAAAATATCCTGATTTAGATAATCTGAGTATTGAACAAAAGGCCTATTATGATGAAAAATGGCATGAGATGGGTGATATCCGTGAATGGGAAGCCTTAGGTTATCCAAGTAAGATCTATAAAAAAATAAAAGCTCGTGAAATGTGGAATTTAATTTCTTTTTGTGCCACTTATTCAGCGGAACCAGGAATCTTCTTTATTGATAATGCCAATGATATGACTAATGCTAAAGCATATCACCAAAAAGTAGTGGCAACTAATCCTTGTGGTGAACAACCATTAGCTCCTTATTCGGTCTGCAATCTAGCAGCTATTAATCTTGCAAATTTTATCAATAAAGAAACTAAAGAAATCCTTTATGATAAACTACAAAAGACGGTCGCTATCTGTGTTAGAATGCAAGATAATATCATCGATATGACCCCTTATTTCTTAGAAGCTAATAAAGAACAAGCTCTTGGTGAAAGAAGAGTTGGTTTAGGAATTATGGGATTACATGATCTACTACTTCATTGTAATTTACGATATGGTTCTAATGAAGCTAATGATGTTGTTGATTTACTATTCAAAACCATGGCCGAAACAGCTTATCATACTTCTATTGAACTTGCTAAAGAAAAAGGAAGCTTCCCTTTCTTAAAAGATCGTGAAGCCTTCATTAATACTGGTTTTATGAAACAAATGAACGAAGATATCCGTCAAGATATTTTAACTTATGGGATTAGAAATTCTCATCTTTTAACGATAGCTCCTACTGGTTCAACTGGAACCATGGTCGGTGTTAGTACTGGATTAGAACCTTATTTTTCATTTAAATTCTTTAGATCAGGACGCCTTGGAAAATTCATTGAAGTTAATGCCGCTATCGTCGATGATTGGTTAAAATATAATCCAAGCTATACAGCCCAAACATTACCTGATTTCTTTGTTGGAGCGATGGATTTAACTCCTGAAGAACATGTTAAAACGCAATGTGCTATTCAAAGATGGATCGATTCTTCGATTTCAAAAACGGTTAATGCCCCTCGTGGTTATAGCGTTATTGAAGTTCAGAAATTATATGAATCACTATATAAAGGTAAAGCTAAAGGTGGTACTGTTTATGTTGATGGTTCTCGTGATACGCAAGTATTATCTTTAACAAATGATGAAACACCACAAGAACAACTTACTTTACTTGATGAAGCTGGTACTAATAAAAAAGAAGTAACCGAATTTAGAGCTGATCGTCAAGATCGTAATATCGGTGTTGAAATTGGTAATATCTGTCCTATCTGTTTAGAAGGAACTGTTGAAGAGATCGGTGGTTGTAATACTTGTACTAACTGCAATGCCCAACTAAAGTGTGGTTTATAAAATAAATTACTTAATTATTACTCATAATAAAAAAGATATCTTAAGTTATTAACTTCTTAAAATATCTTTTTTTATTATTATGACATCTTTACATTTTTAAAACCATAATCTTCTAATGCTTTTTGAAACTTAGTACCCCAATCAGTTACTTGAGTCATATAATCACTATAAGATAATTTACCTGATGCAATATCATTAACTGAATTAAGCATTTTCTTATAGTCAGCTAAAGAAGCATCAATAACTTTTTCTTTAGCTTCTAATTCTATTGGCCCTTTAAGATCAACTGTTTTATCAATGATGGTATCAGCCTTTTTCAAGACAGCTTTTAAATCCCCACCAGTATTAAGTTCTGTTGTTACTGTTTGAATTTCCATAAATTGATCATAGAATTTTTGTTCATAATCAGCTTGTTTTAAACAATCAGCACAAGCAGGCGCTTTGGTACCACCACATCCTACTAACAACGTAAAGCTTAATAGTAAAGCAATTACTAGTTTTTTCATAACGATCACCTTTCATTAAATTTAATATTATTTTATTATATGGTAATAATAATAATATGTCTATATTTTTATGTTAATTTTATTTATATATCAAAATATTGTTATAATAATAATAATTTAAGCATTATCATTTAATTATTATCGGAAAATTTTTATTATTAAAAATAATTCATTTTAATATGATATAATATTAAAAGATAGGGTTGGTGAGATGCGTTTGCTAAAAAATTTTATAAAAGATTTTACTACCTATAGTGTTGCTCATAAATTAATAATGGGATTAGCTATAATTCTTTTTTTACCTTATCAACTAACCATTTTATACATTATTATTTTTGGCCTATTTGTTTTATTTAATAAATCTTTCTGGCTTAAAACCAAAGATATGGTATCTTCTTATGCCTTATTAGGATTTGGTTTTTATTTGTTTGTGATTGCGAATGTTTATCGTAATTATGAGGGTTCTATTATTGCTGTTGCGATGTTTTTAATGTTCTTAGTAATAATCTACTATCGACAAAATATCAATAAAGAATTATTTGAAAAAATTATCAATATTATGATTTTCTTGAGTGTCGTTCATATTGTTTTAGCTTGTTTTGAACAAAGTTATTATAATGCGATTGCCAGTGATACTCATTATTTCTTTGATATTTCTAATAAACCCGATTATCGGGTTCATACTTTCTTTGAAAACGCCAATTACTATGCCTTAATCGTCTTAATGATAGAAGCTCTCTGTATCTATAAAATGGTCAGTAATAAAAAGAATCGTTCATTATATATTAGCGTTGCTTTATTAAATATCATACCCCTTTATTTTACTGGTTCAAGAATAGTTTGGATTGGTTTAATTGTGACTTGGTTAGCAATGTTTGTCGTTTCTAACAATAAAAAAGCTATTAGTGCTTCAATATCCTTTGCTTTGATTATGCTCCTTTCGATAATCTATAAAATACCATTAATTCCACGCTTTTTAGAATTTGGGGCAGATCTCGGTCGTCGTAAAGTTATCTATCAAGCTGCTAAGTTAGTTATTAAAGACAACTGGTTATTAGGTCAAGGTCCAGGAACTTATGGTTTTGTGAACAATAATTATCTAAATAAATATATTAGTATCTATGGTAGTAATGATCTTAATTATTTAGGAATATCTTCATTTCATGTTCATTCATTATTACTTGAACCTTTTGTTTCTTATGGTGTCATTGGGACAATCTTACTCTTTATTTATATGTATGCTCAATTTCGTCGCATAATCCACATGTATATATTTAAAGTTGATCCCCATTTAATGACTTTAATTATCGGCGTTGTCATTGCTGTCTTTATTACTAATGCTTTAGATTTCTCCATTGGTCAGATTCAAACAGCAACCCTTTTCTTTATTATTCTAGGATCAGTTGATGTTAATCGTCAAGAAGTTCTTAAAGCTCTTAATAATAAGCGAAGAGAAAATCATCAAAAAAACAAAGAAAATATTAATATAATTAATTTATAAATAAGAAAAGAGGTCTTTATATGCTTAAAAACTATCATCCAGCAAATATGGAAATATGGCAAGGTCGGATCGATGATGAGAATGATTATACCAGTTTTAGATGGCATCAATACATTAAACCCCTTAATTTAAATGCTAATATTCCTCATAATACTCATGTTTTAGCTTTTGTTTTAATTGGCTATCAAGTTGATGAAGGTATCGCCTTAAATAAAGGCCGCATTGGTGCCAAAAAAGGCCCAGATAAAGTCAGAGAACAACTTTGTAATAAACCTTGTTCTTTTTCTCAACAATTAAAAATATATGATGCTGGTAATGTTACTTATTTAAATAGTGTCGAAGATGCCCAAAATACCTTACGATTATTAGTTAATAAATGTATTATCAAAAACTATTTCCCCATTGTCATTGGTGGTGGTCATGATTTAAGCTATGGTAGTATGTTAGGTATTGTTAATAGTCTCCAACCACAAGACCAATTAGGATTAATTAATTTTGATGCCCATTTTGATTTTCGTAAGACAGCTTATTCTACTTCAGGAAGTATGTTTAATCAAATCAGAACTTATTTACTAGATAAAGAGCGTTCTTTTAATTATCTAACTATCGGTGTTCAAAAGAGTGGTAATACGGTATCGTTGTTTAATTATGCTAAAGAAATCAATTCACAATATATTCTAGCTCAAGATATCGATCGTAATAAAATTCAGATTAATAAATATGTTATCGATTATTTTATGAAAGATCTAGATAAAATCTATGGTTGTTGTTGTATGGATGTTTTTGCATCCTGTTATGCCCCCGGAGTTAGTTCACCACAACCAATGGGTATTGTTCCAGATGTTTTTTTAATTATTCTAAAACATTTAATTGAATCTAATAAATTAGTAGCTTTTGATATTGCTGAAGTATCACCATCATTAGATGATTCACAAACAACAGCTTCATTAGCCGCTTTGATTATCTATACGATTATTAATTATTTTGGTGAATTAAAACTATAATAAGCACTATTTAATCGTAACTTTAAGATAGGGAGTATTCTTACCATTATGGGCTTTAGCCCATATGTAAGCACTTCCTTTTTTCTTTAATTTCATTTGACCATTATGTTGGTTAATCGCAATAATTTGATGATTAGTCGTATACCAACGCATATTATCATTAAAAAGATGTTTATTCTTTTTAGAAGTTGCTAATGTTTTAAGATTAATTGTTTTCCCTTGATAAGCAATAATATTAGATACTGTTATTTTATTAGTATGAACATTGCCTTCTTTACTATTGGCTGATACGGCACTTACAGAATAACTCGGTTTATTAATAAAATTACTCTTCCCAATACTACTCTTGCTAGCTTGAACCATATAAATATATTTGACATTATCTCTAACATTAGGAATATGATAAAAGTTATGTTCATGACTTTGGATAATTTTTACTTGCTGATAATGTTTAAGAACTTCATTATACTGATAAATAACATAAGACTTCGCCTTTTTTACTTTAGTCCAACTCAAAAATAAATCATGACCTTCATTGGCTTCTTCTAAATAAACAAGATTAACATTATTAGTCGTTATCATTGGTATCTTTGAAGCATTAGTAGCTTGTAAAGTATTATTAACTTTTTTTATTAATAAGTCTTTTCCATAAGTATAAAATAACTGATGAGTTTCACTCTTACTTGTTCCTTTTAAATCATCAATAATAACATCGACTAGTCCTTTACTACCACGTAATAAGAGATTATGGTGCTTATTTTCAATACTAATTACCCCATTGTTATGACCGGAAAGATAAAAGTAATTATCCACATTTGCAAGACCACCATTAATACCATAAGTGCAATTAGCACAAGTGAGTTTATTAAAGTCTTTTTTTATTTCGACAATACTTGGTTTATTAGTATTAACAGCAATACATATCTCATTTTTTTTATCACCAATCATTTTAAATTCAGCCCCTAATTTACTAACGGTACGATATTGATAAGTATCACTCTCATTAATTTGATACATATAATACATGTTATTTTCGCCAAAGAATGCTTTATTAAAAATAGCCATATTACCTGAAGTAGTCCCACCACCATTAAATGATAATACTTCTTTTTCTTTATTAATGATCTTAGCTGGTAAATTAACTTTATTAATAATCGTAACCTTACCTTTGTTTAAAGCCTGTCCTTCATTATTAAAAGCTATCATTATTAAAATCATTATCAATAATTTTATTTTTTTATTTATCATAAATATTCTCCTCTAATCAATATCAGCATATTTAAAAGCATTAAAATCAGTTAATATTTCAATATCTCTAATAACTCCATACTTAGATACACTTAGCTTATTAAAAAGTTTATTGACATAAACATAGCCCTTATTATTAGGATATGATGGATCATAAATACTCAACATAAAAGAACCATCTCTACTTTTACCATAATATTTTTTTACTAATATTTCATGGCCTTTAGTATTAGTACATTTTATATCAACGCATATCGCAATCCCTAATTCTTGTAACTGATACTTTTTCGCATTATTAACTAAGGTACTTAAACCATTCTTATATAAATTCTTATCATTGTAGTAATAAAACTTGTTCTTACCACTAAAGTATCTAATATGAATTTGTGAGCCATGATAATAATTGATAATATCTTCTAATTTACTATTTTTTATTGGTAAACCAATATTATTAAGGGTATAACCATATTTAGTATTGCGCTTTAAATATTTATTGATATTAATTTGTTTTTTATAATTTAAAGCTATGACACTCGCCATTCCAAAACAAGAACCTTGCCATGGTTCAGTAACCCAATTACCTTGATTATTTAAATGCATCCCTAAACTAATATTAACATAGCTAAGAGCTTGTTTTTTACTAACCCCATCATTTTTCATCGTATTAGTAATTAGTTTATTTTTTAAAGTATTATTAAGACGATAACGATCACGATGGAAATTCTTTGCTGTATTACTAAAATTAAAGAAATATTTATTATTAAGATTTTTACTATTGATTATACCACTAGTGCTTTCTTCCTTATTAAAGACTAAGACATTAACACTCTTACTCGTTGAACCCATTTTTAAGATAAGCGTTGTCATACCTCCATGTTTACCATGAACAATGCCATTTTTATCAACAGTTGCAATATAGGAATCTTTAACACTCCAATGATTAGTCGTTACCTTACTTTCATTGGCAATATTAGGATAAGTTTTTTTTAATTTTACTTGATATTTATTATTGACCCTAATAATTAAGCTATTTATATTTAAATCAAGCTTGTTAAAAGGAATAAATAAATCTTTTTTCAAAATATAAGCATAACTACTTTTAAAGCCATTAATTAGGGGATAATCACTTGGCAATTTAAGATAATAAAAATTAAGACATTGACCGATAATATTAAATTTCTGATCTTTTAGACCATTACTAATGATCGGACTATTTTGAAAAGCTCCCATATATAATGGAGCTTTTTTATTTAAAGAAGCTATTGGCCAATCATTCTGAGACCGTGCTTCATAAATAGATATTTTAAGCTCTTTACTAAGAAGCTTATCTTCAAAAAGCTTAAGATGACCATTGATTTGATAATATCCCGTAGTAAGACCTTTGATACTTACTTTATTATTATTATTATTATTTATAAGCGAAATATTCTTATTATCTTTGATAGTAAAACTAATACTATTATTAAAATTATTTATTAGCGGTAAATATATTATTTTAATATCAGCTGATTGATTAAGAGTCAAACTTAGATATTCACTACTATAATAAAAATCATTAACCGGAATAAGGACCTGTTTTTTTAAAATAAAAGCATGATTAGTTAGTGTTTGAGATGCTAATTTATCATTATCAATTAGTTCAATATAATAATAATCACCACATTGTCCTACTATTTGATACCTACTCTTTTCATTTAAAAGTTCATGGTTATAATAAACATTATTAGCACCTTTTCTTAAATTACTAATATCTTCAATATAAGTATTTAACGATGCAGTCCTCGTATAAACACTAATCGCAATGGTATGAGTATATTGAAAGCCATTGAGAAGCGTAATTCTTAATCGTACTTTAGTATACCCTTCTTTAAGTCCTTTAATACTGGCTTGTTCTTTATCGCCACTAACGGCAACAACTAAGGGATTTTCACTAGTCCAATTTGCTATTACAATGGGAATTTCACTTTTAATAATAAAATTATCATTTAAATGATTAACTTCAATAGCCTGTTCATTAATAATTAGATGAGGATCATTTTTATCATAAACAATATTATTGTTAGTAATAGCCTTAATATTAGAGCATAACAAAACAAAAACAACCATTATTAAAATAAGAGCTTTGATAGGCTTCATTTAAAATTCCCCTTTGGTAATATTAAATATTCTTTTCAGTAAGATTATATTATTAAGGTAAAATTAAGTAAAGAGTAAATTTATAAATAATTAGTAAAATATCATTTTTTAAGTAAAAAATGCCCTTTTTTTAATAAAAAACGGCATTTTCTATACTTTTCTCTGATATTTAATGTATTAATAAATAATAGTATATCCTAAAATTGATTCATATTCTCATAATAATTATCTTTTGTTAATTCTCTAAAATAAATAGTTATATTACGATATCCTCTTTTAGCTAAAGCCTTATTCATTAATAAAGCAACTTGATCCTGAATATCTTTCTTTCTTTTAAACCAATCAATATAAACTAATATACTCTTGTTATCAATTTCATTTTCCACAATACATTGGGAATTTAAACAGTTAAACTCAAACCAGTCTTCTGGGACATCAACAATAAGACTTAAATCACTTAAAATTTCTTGAGATAATGATATCGCATCTTTAGTACTAATGTTATGCAAAATAATATGGGGCATAATAATTCTCCTTTTTTAAGCATTATAATATGATTGAACACATAAAACAACTTGTCTACTCCATCTTTTTAAGATAAAATTATTAAAGGTGAAAATGATGATCAAAGAAAAAAACTTATTAAAGATGCTCTTCAATAAAGAAAATAACAATATTAGTACTAATGCAAGCTATGAATTAAACAATATTTATCATAAATTATTATTTATGATAATTACCTTATGTATGATTATCGGTTTGTTCATTAATTTAAATGAAATCTTCTTTTCATTTAATCTAACTTTTTCTTTTAATGATTATGCTTCTTTTATTATTGGTAATGCTTGTACCTATGGTTGTTTTAAAGCTATTAAAAAACATATCATTATCTATTATATAAATAATCCATTATTTATTATTGGTCTTATTTATCCATCATTCTTTTTTACTTCACTACTTAATCAATTGTTTAATATTGATTTAAAATATAGCTTATCTTTAATAATGATTTTTATTTTAATATACTATCTCATTTTAAATAAATATTATCAATATATTATTAATAATAAAGAGAAAGGCGTGTGATTTAATGAATAAAAAAATGTTAGTATCCTTAATTAGTTTAGTCATAATAGTATTATTGATCTTTCTTATTTTCTTTACCTTTCCAACTAATTACAAGAATAAAATAAAAGTAGCTAGTTATGAACATAACGCCTTTAATACGAAAATTATTAATGCTAAGGTTATTGTCTTTAGTGATACGCATCTCTATTATGATTATAATATTCCCCAACTTAAAATGGTCGTTGATAAGATTAATGAACAAAGTCCAGATATTGTCATCTTTAATGGTGATTTAATTAATAATAAAGCCTATGCCCTTAATAAAGAACATTCCAAAATTAATAAACAGATTATTACTGAATTAAAAAGAATCAATCCTTTATATGGTAAATTCGCCATTCTTGGTGAACAAGATGAAACTAATAAAGATACCCCTAATATCTTAAATGAAGCTGATTTTGAAATTCTTAATAATACCATTAGACCAATAAATATTAATAATAAACATTTTAATATCATTGGTCTTAAAGATAATAAAGATCCTTTAAAAATATTAAGTAAAGCTAATGATAAAGATTTTAATATGGTTATAGCCCATAATCCTAATATAATTGATAAGATTACTAATAATAAAATTGACTTAATTGTCTGTGGTCATACCTTAGGTGGTCAATATTATTTACCATTAATAGGATCGATTTTTAAAGATATTAAAACTTATAAATACTATCGTGGTACTAATAATATTAATGGCATTAAAACCTATACTAGTAATGGATTAGGTATCTATCAATCGAATATGCGTTTCAATACCCCTAGTACTATTGAAACTTTTATACTTTATTAAGGAGCTTATTTAAATGATTAAAAAATATTTATCTAAAAAAACAATCAGAATATTACTAGTTATTATCTTACTAATCCCCATCGGTTATTTTTCTTATGCCTCAATCCAGATTCGTTCTTTAGAAAAACTAGGATATACTAATCAACAGGCTAAAGATATGGTAAATCCTTTTTCTATTTATAATATTGTATCAAGAGAAATAGATAATATTGAAAAAGATATCATTAATAATAAAACTAAACTGAAAGAATTAGGTTTATCTGAACAAGAAATCACACTCTTTATCAAGGATAAAAATCTTCGTTTAAAAAAGAAAATAACATTACAAGAAAAAACCCAAGAAAGATTAAAACTTATTAATACTTTAATCCTTAATTATGAAAAACAAGCTAAAGAGTATAATATTAAATATTCTTATCAAAAAGATGCTAATGTTTATCAAAAATATCTTTATATTAAGAAACTCATTACTAATAAATATAAAGAATTAACCACTAAATACCAGAATTATTTACTTAGTATTGGTTATTCCCAAAGTGAAATAAATAAATATAAAAGTAAAGATAGTAGCAAAACCATTAAAGCCCTTAATGAATTATATCTATTAGAAAAAGAAAATGAGAAAAAATTTCAAGGCTTTTCTAATAATCTTCTAAAAGAACAAGCTATGAAAATGTATCATCAAATTAATGTTTATCGTCAAGCTAAAGGTCTTAAACCATATACTTATAATAATCAAAAACAAACTTGTGTTTTTAAAGAAGCCCGAGCATACGCTCGAAATAAAAATCCTCATAATTGGGCCTGTCCTTGTGCTAATGAAAATGCCTCTTTAGCAAGCGTTAATTCCAATTATGTTAATATCGCTATGAACTTCTTTAAAAATGATCCCCCTCACGAAAGAGTTATCTCTGGTAACTACAAATCAACCGCTATCGCTTTTGTTGAAACAAATGGCATGGTTTATATGATTGTTGATGTCTTTTATTAATTAAATTACTTCCATGATATTATCTTGAACTTTAAGTTAAGCTAGTGTATGATAAGGCCAAGAAAGAAGGTCCTATCATGAAAAAACCGCTAGTAGGTATTACTTGTCATAATAAATTAAATGAAGAAGACTGGTTTAAAGGCTATGAAATAAATTATCTTGGTGTTAGTGAAACCCAAAGTATTATTAAGGCGGGAGGCGTACCTTTAATGCTGCCACAAACTAATAATGAAGCGATAATAGATGCTTATCTTGAGAATATTGATGGTCTTGTCGTAATAGGTGGTGAAGATGTTAATCCTGCTTACTATCATGAAGATGTTAGTTCTTTATCAGGCCCAATCAACGATGTTAGAGATGAATTTGAGGCCTTACTAATCAAGAGTGCAGTTAATAAAAAAATACCACTCTTCTTAATATGTCGAGGTCTTCAATTCTTTAATGTTCTCTATCAAGGATCATTGTGGCAAGATTTAAAACTAATACCTCATAATAAACTTAATATCCCTCATCAAGGTTGGAATCTATCCTACAAGAACATTCATCGTCTAAATGTTGTCGATAAAGATTCATATTTCTATAATATTATTAAAAATGATTATTTATACGTTAATTCATTACATCATCAAACCATCAATAAATTAAGTCCTTTACTTAAAATAGTAGCTCAAAGTGATGATGGTGTAATCGAAGTCGTTGAAAGTAACATCCAAGATCATTTTATCATTGGTTTCCAATATCATCCCGAAATATCAAGTTATTATTATCATGATGATAATACTAGATTATTTGATTATTTCATTAACTATCTAAAAGAGATTGCTTAAATGAAGCAACCTCTTTTTTATATCATCTAAAAATAATTATTTATTTAACTACAACCTTAATACGTAGTGAATTTCTGCCATTATGAGCTTTAACCCAAATCTTAGCACTACCTTTTTTCTTTAAAGTAATCTTACCGGTATGATTATCAACTGTAACGATCTTCTTATTAGTTGAATACCATCTTAAACTCTTATTATAAAGCTTTTGGTTTTTATTATTACTGATCTTAGCTTTAAGTTGTATCTTCTTACCTACCTTACCAGTAATATTTTTACTATTTATTTTGATATCAGTAACATTACCAGCTTTACTATTTAAAGATAATGAAGATACCGGATAACTTTGTTTAGTAATAAACTGTGACTTACCATTACTACTCTTACTTGCTCTAATGACATAATTATAATAAGTATTATTCTTTACATTACTAATATTATAATAATTACCACCATTACCTTTTCTAATAGCTACTTGATAATATTTCTT
>JAITPW010000026.1 GCA_031289255.1 Bacilli bacterium | reverse complement strand
TTATTATTAATTTTATTAGTGAACCATCACTTAATGTTAAAGAATTTCTTAATTATTACTATGAATCATTTAAGAGTAATAAAATTACCCTAAAATGGAAAATAACGAGTCTTAAGAGTTAATATTAACATAAACATATTATGAACAAATCTTATAATATTAAAGAAAAGCCCTGTTTTTAGGTAAAAACAGAGCTTTTTTAGTATTTTATCTTAAGAATATAAGTATATTTGAGATTATGTATAATAAATTTAAAGTAAAAGATATTAATATATGATATAATAGTATCAACAATATTTATTTGATGGGTGTGATTGAATGATTGAATTTAAAAATGTAAAGAAAGCTTATCAAGATAATGTCGTCATTGAAGATTTAAGCTTTACGATTAATGATGGTGAATTTGTCTGTATTATTGGACCGAGTGGTTGTGGGAAAACAACGACTTTAAAGATGATTAATCGTTTACATAAAGTTAATGGTGGTGAAATCTTAATTGATGGGACTAATATTAATGATATTGATGTTAACGAATTAAGAAAGAGTATTGGTTATGTTATTCAACATATTGGTTTATTTCCTAATATGAATGTTAAACAGAATATTAGTGTCGTGCCAACATTACTAAAGTGGAGTAAAGATAAAATTGATTTAAGAATAAAAGAATTAATGAAAATGATTAATATGCCTTTTGATGAATTTGCTTATAAGTATCCTAATGAATTAAGTGGAGGCCAACAACAAAGAGTAGGAGTTTTAAGAGCTTTAGCAGCTAATCCTAATATTATTCTGATGGATGAACCCTTTGGTGCTTTAGACCCTATTACCAGAGATGTCTTACAAGATGAACTACGTAATATTCATGACCAACTAAAAAAGACGATTATTTTTGTAACTCATGATATGGATGAAGCTGTGAAAATGGCTGATCGTATTTTATTTCTTGATGGTGGTAAAATTCTTCAATATGCTACTCCTGAAGAGATGCTTAAGAATCCAGGAACCCCTTTAATTAGAGAATTTCTTGGTAAGATATCATATGACTACAACGCTAGTGATTTAACTTGTGAAGATGTTATGCGTAAAAGAGTTTATACTGTTTATAATAAAGAACGGACTTTGAAGTGTACAAGTATTATGAAACAAAGAGATGTCGCTTCTTTGGTTGTTGTCGATCATAATAATCGCTATTTAGGTATTATTAGAATTGAAGATATTAAAAGTGAAGGTGTTCCCGGAGAAACGATTGAAAAATTAATTAGAAAAGAAGATATTACTGTTTTGATTAATAGTAATGCTCGTGATGCTTTTAGTGAACTAGAAAAAGATAATAAAGAATATCTTGTTGTTTTAAAAAGAGACCGCCAAGTAGCTGGCATCATAACACGTTCAAGTATGGCTAAAGCTTTAGCTAGTTTGATTTGGGGTGAAAATGATGTTTAAAGCCTTAAGTGATTTCTTTGATAGTTATGGTAACATGTTAATAAGTTCTATTTTTATTCATTTAAAATTTGTTTTTATATCAGTTGCTATCGGCTTTATCATTGCCTTTATTCTGGGTATATTATTATCAAGGGTACCTAAATTATCAGTGATATTAATCCCAATCCTCAGTATCTTTCAAACGATACCAGGATTAGTATTTATTGGTGTTTTATTTCTCTACTTAGGAATTAAAGATATTACGGTTATTATTGCGCTAGCTATTTATGCCATATTTCCCATCTTAAAAAATACTTATGTCGGTTTAATTAGTGTTGATAAGAAGATTATTGAAGCTGCTCAAGGATGTGGTATGAACCCTTTCCAAGTTCTTTGGAAAATAGAAATACCTTTAGCAATGCCTTCAATTATCAGTGGTTTAAGAATGTCAACCATCTATACCGTATCATGGGCAGTTCTAGCAGCGATGATTGGACTTGGTGGTTTAGGTGAGTTTGTTTATCGGGGGATTGAAACTAATAATACGACTTTAATTCTCGGAGGAGCTATTCCTTCAGCCATTATTGCCATATTACTAGGTTATTTAATCGATAAAGTACAATATCATTTTACCCCACGGGGATTACGAAAGGAGCCTTAAAAATGGAAACAGAAGCAGTTATGCAGCATCTTGGTTTAGTTTGCGTCTCATTTATTTTTACGGCTATCTTTGGCTTACTATTAGGAATAATTGGTTATAATTTTAAAAGAACGAGATTTATTATTCTGTGGTTTGTCGATATCCTTCAAACAATCCCGGTACTTGCCTTATTAGGAATTATTATGATATTTTTTGGTGCAACTTTTCGAACAGTTGTAATTGGAATAGTATTATATTCATTGTTGCCAGTTGTAAGAAATACAATTGTTGGTTTAGAACAGATTGATCCAGCTATTAGAGAAGCTGCTATTGGGATGGGAATGACTAAAAGACAAAGGTTATACAAGATTGAATTTCCTTTAGCTTTTCCCATTATCTTTACTGGTTTAAAAATATCAGTAATTACTTCAATCGGGATTGCCGTCTTTGGTGCGGTTGTTGGTGGTGGTGGTTTAGGCTATACCATTAATCGTGCTATTATGATTCAAGATGGTAATACTCTATTCAAAGCTACGCTAGCTTTAGTATTGATGTCATTAGCATTTGATTTAATAATGGGCTTAATCGAAAAAAAATTAGATTATTCAAAAAGAAGAGGAAGTGTTTAGGATGAAAAAAGTTTTATTAAGTTTAGGAATTATTTGTACATTATTAGTAGGAGTGATAGGCTGCTCAGGTTCAAAAGATACTAATAAAGATATTGTCTTATTAAAAGGTCAATTTTCAGAGATTACTATTATCATGGAAATGACTAAAATATTAATTGAAGATAATACTGATTTAAAGGTTACTTACCATGATTCAATGGCAACAGTACCAGCAGCTAGTGCTTTAGAGAAAAAAGAAGTTGATTTATATGTTACTTATGATGGAACATTATTATCAACAATTATGCAATCAGATCCCTCTAAAGTTCCAGCTAAATCAACTATTTTTGATTATGCGAATGAACTCGCAAAGAAAAGAGACTTATTAATCTTTAATAAGTTTGGTTTTGAAAATACTTATGCTTTAGGTATTAAAGAAGATTATTCTAAAAAGAATAATATCAATACGATCTCAGAGTTAGTTAAATATGCACCAACTTTAGTATTTGGAGCAGAACATGAATTCTTTGATGCTGAAGGTTCAATCAGATTTAAACCTTTAAATGAGTTTTATGGTCTTAAATGGAAAGATAGTAAATCTTTAGATTTAAATTTAAAGTATTCAGCTATGGATAGTGGAAATATTAATGTAACTAATGTTTATTCAACTGATGGATTAAATGTCAAATCTAAATTAAAAGTTTTAGTTGATGATAAAGGCTTTTTCCCAGAATATAATGCTGGATATGAAATGAGAACTGATTTATTTGAAAAATATAAGGAAAGTGCTCCTAATTTGAAGGAAGTTTTATCAATGTTAAATGGTAAGATAACTAGTGAAGAAATGACTAAAATGAACTATGAAGTAGATGGTTTAAATAAAGATGTTCATGAAGTAGCTTATGCTTTTCTTCAAAGTAAGGGTTTAGTAAAATAACATGAAAAATGCATTACATTTAGAACAATTAAAACTTTGTTCTTTAGAAGATATCAAACAATGGTATCTTAAATCATTAGAAGTATTAGTAAACGAAGAAGAATATCAAGAAGCTCTTAATAATTTTGAGAGCTTCTTAAGTAATGAAGGGCATCATTTATATCATAAATTAACAAAATATAAAGATGATATTTTTTGTGATAGTTGGTTGATGCCTTATTCTCAAGATCTATATTTAAATGGACGAGGACCAGTAAGTATTGAAAGCAATTACTTACTAGAAACCATCCCTTATGAACGAAAAGTAAGATACCTTAATTTTGTAACAGGTTTAATTGAAGGTATTCAAGATTTATTTTTAGATTTACATTATAAACGAATTCCACAAATGAAAGCTAAAAAACAAAATCTTTGTATGAAACAATTGAAAGGTTTTTTAAGAGGGAGTCGTAGTTTTAATCTTGAACATGATGATTATTTTATTTATGAAGATTTTAAAGAAGCTCATAGCTGTTTAGTATTCTATTTAAATAATGCTTATTATTTAAAACTATTTGAAGAAGATGGTACTAAAATAAGTGGTAATTATCTTTATACCCAATTACTTGCTATCTATCAACATGCCACCATCAATAATGAACCTAATTTTAATATTCTGGCTTTTAATAATAGTGATGATAGCTTTAAAATCATTGCTGAAGATCCTCATTTAAAAAGTGAATATCAAAATATTAAGAAAACAATGTTTACTTTAAGTCTTAGTAATCTTAATAGTAATGAAGAGAGTACTAACTTAAAATGTCTCAATATTGAAGATGCTTATCCTATAAAATCATGGAATATTAAAATATATCAAGATTTAGTTTGTACTTTTAATAATGAACATACCTTTGTCGATGGGTTAACATCACTTAATATGATTACTTATTTATTTAAGATTATTGATACTAATGAACTTATTTATGAAAAAGATGACGTTATTGAACCAGAAGCAATAAAATTATTTTTAAATAAAGAACACTTCTTTTCGATAAAAAAACATTATCTTCACAAATCTTCACAATTCGATAGTATTAGATTTGAGTACCATCATGTTAAAGTTGAAAAGCTTTTAAGTAATAATATTAATGTTGATGCTATCTTTCAACTTGGCTTTTTATATGCTAATTACTTTACCTATGAAAAGCTTTTAAACATTCATGAATCAGTTAGTGCTGCTAAATATTATGACGGACGTACTTCAACGCTAAAAACAATCAGTAAAGAAGGATTAGCCTTTATTAAAGCCTTAGCTCATTCTAATAATGAGAATTATATCTTTGAATTACTATTACAAGCAAATCAACGTCATCTTGAAGGAATCTTTGAAGCTAAGGAGTTTAATAGTATCGAAAGAGTATTAGCGGGACTAAGTATTGTTAATAATAAAGCAGTATCATTTTATCAAGATCAGTATTATCAAAGGTTTGCCTCGCAAGATATTTGTACTTCATCAATGTCTAATACAAAAATAGTAAATCGCTTTGCTTATCCTCCGGTTGTTGAAAAAGGATTAGGAATCGGCTATTTATCACATAATGATATCTTCATCTGTGATATTTCTTATTATGTTAGTGAAAGTGATGATGCCTTCAAGTACTTTCAATACTTACATAATTACTTTGATAAATTAAATGAATTACTTACTAAAATATAACATTCGAAACGATGTTATATTTTTTTAATTTATGAAAATAATGAAGAAAAAACACATAAAATACTTATAAAAAAGGTTGACTTAGAAGCTTATCATAATTAAACTTTAATAATATTATATGTATTAATTATAATAAATTGAGTTGCTCGTAAATTGAGTTGCTCGTAAATTGAGTTGCTCGTAAATTGAGTTGCTCGTAAATTTAGTTGATCGTAAATTGAGTTGCTCGTAAATTGAGTTGCGCGTAAATTG
>JAITPW010000016.1 GCA_031289255.1 Bacilli bacterium | reverse complement strand
GTTGCTGGTAATTATATTGCAATTCGTAAAAAAGATGCAAGTCGAATCGAGGTGGAGTTAATCTAATGAAGAAAATTGTTTTTTTAGGTAATCCTAATGTCGGGAAATCAGCCTTAATTAATGCGATGAGTAATTCTAAAATTAAAGTAGGTAATTGGCCTGGAGTGACTGTTGAAAAACTAGAGGCTAATTTTACTTATCGAAATGAGGAACTTAGTTTTGTAGACTTACCGGGTACTTATAATTTTACTAATGATCATGAAGCTAAGATTACAACTGATGTTTTATTAAAAGCTGAATATGATTTGATTGTTAATGTCGTAGACGCTACTAATTTAGAAAGAAATTTAAATATTACTTTACTAGCTAGAGAACTACAAAAACCAATGATTTTATTATTAAATTTTGATGATGATGTGGAAAAAAATGGTTTATTAATAGATATTGTAAAACTTCAAAAATATTTACAAATGCCTATTTATAAAACAAGTGCCACTAAAAAAACGGGCTTAAATCAAGTATTAGATTATATTGTTAATACGGATTTTAATAAGTTAAAAACATCGATTGATTATAATATTTATTATGATAATGATATTGATATTACCGTTGCGAATATCATTGAAGTTTTAAAAGAAGATGAAATTGCAATACCAAGTTATGGTATTAAGTTTCTTGCTTACCGCCTTTTTGAAAAAGAACCTCATTATACAGCCATAATTAATGAAATTACCCTAGCCAAAATCAATCGTATTATTAATAATAGTAGTATTTCCTTACAAGAGTCTAGTTCTAGTCAGTTACATATTAAAAGATATGAACAAATTGAGAAGGTATTAAAACATATTATTGATAAAAAAGGAGTATCACGTTATCGTTTAACACATAAGATTGATCGTGTTGTTTTAAATAAATATCTTGGTTTACCAATTTTATTATTATTTACAATCTATTTCTTATCATTAGTTTTTAATGTTTCTAGTCCTTTTATTGATTGGATTGATGGTTTTGTGAATGTCTTTTTAAATCATCATATTGCTAATATAATACAAGGAGCTCCTGATTGGTTTCAAGCCATGATTTTAGATGGCCTTTTAGCGGGAGTTGGTGGGGTTTTAGTTTTTGCACCTTTAATGTACTTTATTTATTTATTAATGGGAATTATGGAAGAATCAGGGGTCATGGCCAGAATTGCCTTTTTATTAGATCGTTTAATGCGTATGTTAGGTCTTAATGGTAAATCATTTATTTCAATGATTATTGGTTTTGGCTGTACTGTTCCAGCAATCATTTCAACAAGAACTTTAGAATCAGAGAAATCACGAAAAGTAACAGCTATCATGTTAAATTTTGTGAGTTGTGGAGCTCGATTACCTGTTTATGCTTTATTTGGAGCCGCTTTCTTTTCTCGTTCTTTAGGATTAGTTGTTGCTAGTTTATATATTTTAGGTTTATTTATTGCAATCATAGCCGCTTTAATAATGAAAGCTTTTAAAATTTATGATAATGATGAAATACCGGAGAGTTTTACCATTGAATTACCTCCTTATCGTATTCCTGAAGCTCGTATTCTCTTTAAAAATGTTAATAATCGTTTGAAAGGTTTCTTTAAAAGAGTCATGACTATTATTATGGTGGTACTATTTGCGATTTGGGCATTAGGTTATTTTCCTAATGGCAAAACTGATGAAAGTTACTTGGTAAGAGCAACCAATTTTGTTCAACCAATCTTTGCTCCTACTGGTTTTGGTCAATCACAAGCCGCCATCGCTGCTTTACCAACTGCTATTGTTGCTAAAGAGGCTGTTGTTGGAACAATTCAAACTTTAAGTAGTGTTGATATTGCTGAAGATATTGATCCTAATCATTTTACGATACAAGGTCAGTTTTTAGGACTACTAGATGCTTTTAAAAATGGTGTCATCAATATTATTCCTAGTCATGTTACGTCTTTATTTACAGCTGATACTAGTGATGTCGATGATAATACTTTGAATGCTGCTTCACAAATATTTAGTGGTGAAGATGCTCAATTAAAGGCTTATAGTTATATGGTCTTCATTCTTTTATTAACGCCTTGTGCCGTTGCTATGGCAACAGTTAGAAAAGAATTTGGTAATAAATTTTTAATCCAAACAATCATTATAACTTTAATTGTTCCTTATGTTGTTTCAACAATCGTTTTTCAAGTGGGTCATTTCCTTTTATATTCATAGCAAAAAAAATACCATTAATTTGGTATTTTTTTATCTTTATCTTTAATAATGAATAATAATTCTTTTAAAGAGCTAACAAGCTTGTTATTATTAATAAGCTTATCTTAATTAGCAGCTTTAGGAATAAGAGTATTTATGGTATAATTTAAAACGAGGTGTCATAATGAAACAAATCTTCCATCTTAATGATTTTGAAGGACCATTAGATTTATTAATTCATTTAATTAAAGAAAATAAAATGAGTATCTTTGATATCGAAATTAATGTTATTATTGCCCAATATATTGCTTTAATAAATGAAGCTAAGGAAATAAATTTAGAAATAGCTAGTGAGTTTTTAGTTATGGCTAGTTCATTATTAGAAATTAAATCAAAACAATTGTTACCTAAAACAATCTTAGATATTGAAGATGAGTATGAAGAAGACATTGAAGATGAACTTACTAAAAGATTAGTTGAATATTATCGATTTAAAGAAGTTAGTAATAATTTAAATGATAATTTTCAAGAAAGATTACAATTATATACTAAACCTTTAAGTGATTTAAAAGCCTTTAGTACTATTGATACTTCTTTAGATTTACCTGAACATATTGATGTTAATGATTTAATTATGGCAATGGATAAAATTATGGAAAGATATCATAATGCCCAACCAGTTAATTCTGTTTTTGAAAATAATGAGTTATCAGTTGAGGAAGTAAGTAATAAAATCCTAGCAAAGTTAAGTGTTATTAATAATTATATGTTATTAGATGATTTAGTAACAATAAAGAATAAAACTAATTTCATCGTAACATTTATTGCAATATTAGATTTAGTTAAGCAACATCAAGTTATAATTAAACAGGATTTATTAAGTAAAGAAATATATATTAGTGGAGTGGTATGATGATGAATTATCAAGCAATAGTCGAAGGAATGCTTTTTTTAGTTGGTGAAAATGGGATAAGTATTAAAGATATTGCTCAAACATTAACAATAGATGAAATAAGAGTTATCGAAATTATAGAAGCTTATCAAGATGAATTAAATAAAGAACAGCGTGGTTTAACATTATTGAAATATGGTGAAAAATATAAACTAGTAACTAAACAAGAACATTTTGAATATTATCAAAAACTATTTAGTAATCCTATTAATTTTACTTTTTCTAATGCTGCTTTAGAAACCTTAGCCATCATTGCTTATAAACAACCTTTAACTCGTTTAGAAATTGAACAAATTAGAGGAGTTAATAGTGATGGAATGATCAGAAAGCTATTGCTTAAAGGTTTAATTAAAATAGCAGGTTACAAGGATAGTGTTGGTCATCCTAGTCTTTATCAAGTGACTGATAATTTTTTAGATATTTTTAATTTAAGTAGTTTAGATGAATTACCTGATTTTTCACAAATAATTGTCGATGAAGAACAATTAGATATCTTTAATACAAGATTTCAAGAGGAGAGTAATAATGATTAGATTACAAAAAGTAATTGCCCAAAGTGGTTTATGTTCACGAAGAAAAGCCGAAATTCTAATAAGTGAAGGACAAGTTAAAGTTAATAATGAGGTTATCACGACCTTAGGTTATAAAGTTAGTAATAATGATGAAATTAGAGTTAATAATAAAATTTTAAGAAGAGATCGTTTAGAGTATTATGTTTTATATAAACCAAAAAGTATCATTAGTAGTACGAGTGATGATAAAGGTCGCGATACAGTTATTGATTTAATTGATTCTAAAGTCAGATTATATCCGATTGGTCGTTTAGATTATGATACTACTGGTATTATCATCTTAACTAATGATGGTGAATTTGCGAATTTAATGATGCATCCTCGTTCGAAGATTGAAAAAACATATTTAGTATATGTTGATGGTTTAATTGGTGCTGAACAAATAAAAAAACTAGAACAAGGAGTATTAATTGAGGGCCGAATGACTAGTAAAGCTAAAGCTCGTATCATTGAAAAAGATATGAAACATGATAATACTAAACTAAGAATCACCATTACCGAAGGACGCAATCATCAAGTTAAAAAAATGATTAATGCGATTGGCTTGAATGTCAAAAAATTACATCGTGAAGTATATGGTAATGTTAATTTAAAAGGGTTGATTCCAGGGATGTATCGTGAATTAAAAAAAGATGAGATTGAACAATTAAAATTATTAGCTTTAAGATAATAATAATGAAATTTATTAGTAATATATATTAATAAATTTTTTTGAATCAATAAGTATTATTGATGCTTTTTAAGATAATTATTTTATAAAGAGTGACATTTATAATTAATAAGTTCATAATCATAAAATATATTAGGATATTTTATGATTTTTGGACTTTTTTTATTATTTTTTTGTTTAATTATCGCTAACATTATTGTATAATTAATAGGTACAAAAAATACTATGAAGGAGTGTTTTAATGATATTTAGTGGAAAAGGAAGAATTCATCTTAATGGACAAAAAAATCTAACAGATAATTCAAAACCTTTAGTATTTAATGAATTTGAATATGTATATTTACCACTATTAAATATGAATTCGACTAGTTTTGAAATCTTAGTTAAAGCTGGTGATCATGTTAAAGTTGGACAGATGGTGGCTTTTCGTAATGACCATTTTTATGTTCCAATATTTGCTAGTGTTTCTGGAGAAGTTGTTAGTATTGATAAAATGATGAGTTCTAACTTAATCTTTGCCCAACATATTAAAATTAAAAATGATAATAAATTTGAACGTTGTGATACGCCTTTAGCTATGGATGTTAATAAAGTATCTAAAGAAGAAATTGTTGAAGCTATCAAACAAGCTGGTATTACGGGTTGTGGTGGTTCTGGTTTTCCAACCTATATTAAATATGGGGGAAATGCTAAAATTGATACCTTATTAATTAATGGAGTTGAGTGTGAACCTTTTATTACCATCGATTATCATAATATGAAAATGTATAAAGAAGACCTTATTATGGGTATTAAATTTTTATTAAAAGCTAGTGGAGCTAATAAATGTATTATTGCTTTTAAAAAAGGGAAAGATTCTTTAGTAGAAGCTTTAAGTCCACTTGTTGAAAAAGAAGATAATATTGAAATTAAATTAGTGCCTGATGTTTATCCAATGGGTTGGGAAAGAACTTTAGTAAAAGAAGTTTTTAAAAAACAATTTAATAAACTGCCATCAGAAGTTGGTATTATTGTTAATAATTCAACAACTGTTATTAAAGTTGGTCAAGCTTTAACTAGTGGTTTGTCTTATACAACAGGATGTACGATATCTGGTGATGCAATTAATCAACCAACTAATGTTGTTGTGCCAACTGGAACAATGGTAAGTGATATTATTTCGCTAATTGGTGGTTATAAAAAGGAAGTTGTTGATAATAATACGAAATTAATTATGGGCGGTCCAATGATGGGTAAAGCCCTAGTTAATGATGGTATTTGTTTAAATTCATATAATAATGCGATTACGTTTTTATTTAATGAAGAACTTAAGGAATTACCATGTTTAAGATGCTCTCGTTGTGTTGATTATTGTCCATCAGGATTACAACCGGTGGCTATAAAAAATGCTGAGATAGCTCAAGATGTTGATTTGTTGAAAAAATTAAGTGCTGATACTTGTGTATCATGTGGTTTGTGCTCATATATTTGTCCTAGTCGTATTCAAGTAACTGATTATACTGCTAAGGGTAAAGCACGTGTTGATAAAGCAAAATAGGGGGTTTTTAAAATATGAAATTTAAATTTACAGTATCGCCTAACTATAATGCTAAATCAAGTACCCAAACAATTATGTATGATGTCATGTTTGCTTTAGCTTTTGTATCAGTTTGTGCGATTGTTTTACAATATAGTTTATACGGGATGGCTGGAGCTATTAGAGCTATTGTTATCCTTGCTATCTGTGTTTTAACTTGTCATTTAGTAGATGTCATCTGGTTAAAACTTAATAAAATTACGGGAAAAGATTTTTTTGCAACGATTAAAACTAATGTTCCAACAATAACGGGTATTATCTTAGCATTAACATTACCTTTAGGAAGTTTAGATTCAATGGCCATCTATTATGTTGCTTTTATTGGTTCAATAGCGGCTGAATTATTTGGTAAACTTATCTTTGGTGGATTTGGTTATAATATCTTTAATCCAGCTGGAGTAGGAAGAGCTTTTGTTTTAATTGCTTTTGGTAAATATTTAGTAATACCAGCTATTGATGGTCTAGCTAAAGCTTCACCATTAACGACTTTACAAGGTGAAAATGGTTTAAGTGCCGTATCACAAACTTTTGATAATTATACCTCATTATTATTTGGGGTTCATCAAGGTGCCTTAGGAGAAACAGTTGTTATTGCTTTAATCATTGCGGCTATTTATTTAATAGCTCGTAATGCGATTGATTGGGTAATTCCCGTTACGACAATGATAACAGTTGGTTTATGTGCAATGGTTTATTCAATGGTAAGTACTGGTTTTGATCTTAATTTTATTATTATCCATTTATTAAGTGGTGGTTTAATTTTTGGTGCGGTCTTCATGTTAACTGATCCAGTTACTAATCCTTTGAATCGTCAAGGTAAAATTATATATGCTATTATCTTTGCTTTATTAACATTTTTAATTAGAGCAAAAGCTAGTTTACCTGAAGGGGTTGTCTTTTCAATCTTAATTTGTAATATGTTAGTACCGATGATCGATCGCTTTACAGCTAATGTTACTGATAAAGATGTTAATAAGAAAGTAATATCAATTCTTGTAACCTTAGTAATTGCATTAGCGACAACGATGTTGTTTAGCTTTGTAGCTTAGGAGGGATAACATGAAAAAAATTATTAAATTAGCAATTTTCCTTGGTGTTATTTGTGTTTTAGCTTCTGGTGCGTTATATTATACCAATAATATAACTGCTCCTATTATTGCTGAAAATAAAAAAGTAGCAACGGAAAAATTATTAAAAGAAATTGATAGTAAAGCTGATAAATTTGAAACAAAAGAAATTAATGATGGTAGTATTGCTACTGTTTATTATGCTTATGAAAAAGACCAACTTAAAATGTCAATCTATGAAGTTTCAACTTATGGATTTCAATCACAAGTTACTGTTTTAGTAGCTATTGATAATAGTACTGATAAGTTTGTTGGTTTTAAAGTTATTGACCAAGCTGAAACACCTGGCTATGGTACTCAAATTACAGCTAATAATGCTTATACAAAGCAATTTTCATCTAA
>JAITPW010000006.1 GCA_031289255.1 Bacilli bacterium | reverse complement strand
AGGATTATCATCTTTAATAACCTTATCAAACTTAATATCAATATGAGCATATTTCTTAATACTTTCTTTTAAATAATCCTTTTTTGCATATATTTGATCTTCATATTTTAAAGGCATAATGCTACATACTTGGCACTTATTAAAATATTTACAAGCCGGTTTAACTCTTTTATCACTTTTTTTAATAATTTTTTCAACTTCAGCGGTATAATAATTCTTTTCTGTTTTTAAATTATATATTCTAACGATTTCTTCAGGTAAACAATTTGGAATAAAAACAACTTTCTTATTATAATAACCGATTCCTTCACCATTTACTCCTAATTTTTTTATTTCAATCTCTATTTTTTTTTCCATCTACAATTTCCTTTCAAGTATACTTATTATTTCAGTATGATACGTATTACTAAACATGTCAACACCAGTAACACTATTTATCTCATAACCATTTTCAATTAATAATTTTATATCACGACTTTGGGAAGCCCCATTACATGATATATAAACTATTTTATTTATTTTATGTTCAATAATTAAATCAATAAATTTGTGATCGATACCAAGTCGTGGTGGATCAATAACTAAACAATTAATTTCTTTATCAAAATCATCTAAATAATCATTGATATCTTGATTAATAAAATCAACATTATCGATGTTGTTTAATTCTTTATTATAATTAGCATCTTTGATAGCATCACTAACTACATCAACCCCTATTACCTTTCTTACATATTTACTAAGTAATATAGCAATTGTTCCAGTACCACAATAAGCATCTAAGACTATATCATTTTTAGTTAAATGGGCATTATTAATAGCAGTCAAATATAATTTAGAAATCATATGACTATTAATTTGAAAAAATGAATTTAATGAAATTCTAAATTGATAAGTTAATATTTTATCAATAAAATAGCCTTTACCAAACATAATTTTATTATTATTACTTAAAATAATCGAATTATGTAATTCATTAAAACTGACAACAATACTAATAACATTCTTGATATTACTAATTTCATCTATTAAACTTTGCAGTTCTTTACTTATCTTATTACTATTAATAATAATACCTATTAAAAGTTTATTTTCATAATTAACCCTTACTACTAAGTGTTTTAATAAGCCTTTTTTATTGATCTTATCATAAATACTTACAGGATAATTATTAATAATCTTATTAAAATCATTGATAAATTCATTGATAGTTTCATTAACTAATAAACATTTATTGATACTTATAATATCTTTATTGTGATAATAACCAAGTTTAATGGTCTTATTATCTTGTTTAAAATGAAGAATAATTTTATTACGATAATTATAAATATAATCATTACTTATAAAGTTAATTTTATTGTAATTTAAATTAGCTTTTTGATAAGTATTGATAATAGCTTGTTTTTTAAAATTAATTTGTTCTTGATAATTTAAGTTTCTTAAATTACAACTAGGACATTCCTCATATAAACATGGATATTGTTGGCGATTAATATTTTTTTTAATTATTCTTATTAATTTACCAAAACCATATTTCTTCTTCTTTTTTATAACAACGAATTCAATTATCTCATCATTTAAAACATCATTTACAAAATAGACATAATCATCTATTTTAACTACTCCTAGTCCCTCATGAGAATAATCAATTACTTCACCAATTAAATGATTCATACTTTAAAAAATAGGCAACACTGTTGCCTATTTCATTGTTTTAATAACTTCTTTAGCTGAGGCTTCATCACGAGGAGTAGTTAAATTATATGATAAAGCATTAGCCATTTTAGAATTCTTATATGTTTCATAAATAAACTTAGAATTTGTTTTATAATCGCTGGGAACAACATCAGTACTATAAATATATAAATCATTATTTAGAATATTATCCTTATTACTAAAATATTCTTTAATAGGAGTTATTTTATCAATAATACGATAAGCATTTTCATTAACTTTCTTAGCATTATCTAATGAAGCATTATTTTTTAAATCAATGACGACAACAAGACGATAACCACGATAATCAACATTAATACTATCAGTATCTTTAAAATTATCAGATAATTCCTTTTTTATTTGATTCAATTTATCTTCATTAATAATAACACTTGGTTCTGGACGTGAACCATATATAATATGACCTTTATTAATTAATGCTGATGTTAATAAGACACTAAAAATAATAATACCTACTACATAAATTACTAACATTACTCGTCCTATTTTAGATAATTTAAAGAAAAACCAATTTCGATATTTACTATTACTTTTTTGATGATTTATATTCTTCTTTGATTTATTAGGTTGTTGTTTTGTTTCTTTATTAATACTAGCACTAGTTTTTTTATAATTTGGAGTATTAATTTTTTTACTATTGTCTTTTGATAATAAATCATTTGAACTATTAACTTTATTTATTAAACTTGATTTAGCTTGCTTACTAGGACGTTGGGAATGTTCTTTTTCAGCATTAACTTTATCAATTAAACTTTTTTTGGCAGCATCGTTTTCACGACGATGCGTATTAGTTCGTTGTCTTTTATTTGAATTATTATTATTATTTGCCATTATAACACCTCTTTATTACAATAAATGCCATTTAATTATAACATAATCGTCAAAATAATAGTATAATAATCTCAAATAAAACATAATTACTATTATTAATAAAGGAGCTGATAATAATGAGTACCCAAGATATAATCATTAGATTAATTATGGCCATGATTATGGCAGGCATTATTGGTTATGATCGTGAAAGTAAAAATAGACCAGCTGGCTTTCGAACTCATATCATGGTTTGTACTGGAGCAACTATTATTGCTTTAGTGCAAGCCCAGATTGCAGATAGTTCTTTAAAACTAGCCTTAGAGTATCCTAATATTAGTAATACTTTTGTTTATGAACAAGGTCGATTAATAGCCCAAGTCATCAGTGGTATTGGTTTTCTAGGGGCAGGTACGATTATTGTCACTAAAAAATTTGTACAAGGATTAACAACCGCTGCCTCATTATGGTCGGTGGCCTGTCTTGGCATTGCGATTGGGATGGGCTTTTACATGGTTGCCGTTTTAGGTTTCATCATTATGTTCATTACTTTAATTATCTTAAGTAAAGTAATTAATTTCAAAACAATTAGACACCTAGAATTACGTTACAATGATGAAAGATGTGAAGCTGTTATCTTAGGTATTTTTAAAAAATATGATATTAGAATTAAAGAAATTGATTTAACTATTACTAAAGAGAATAAAGAAACGTTATATCAATGCCAATACAGTATTGAAGTTAATGATTCTCAACAATTAAATAATGTTATTGAGTTATTTAAAAAAGATGAATCAATCTATAAAATTCATATTATTAATTCCTAATCATTACTTATTTAGTTTTATTAATAAGTAATTCTTGATAACCAGTTTGAATATCATATGTTCTATTAAATTCATAATCTTCTAATTCTAAAAGACATATTTCGCAAGTAGTATTAATTAAACAACCACCATTTAAATGACCACCGATTACTAAACCATCTTCATCTGCTAAAGCAATATGAAGATGACTACCATTTATGGAAACACTTCCTATTAAACTGATTATTTCATAGGATTTTTTTTTATGTAAATTAGTTTTACCATTTGCTAATCTAATACTAATTTCATTAACACATCCCACAGCACATAATATCACGCCTGCTTTAATATTATTGGTTTTAACATACTCATCAATTTTTAATAATAAATCATCACCATAAACTAAACGAAAAACATGATTCATTAGCTAACACTCCTATCTTATTTAAGAAAATAATAACTTTCATTCTTATTGGTATCAAGATACCCTAATGCTTCAGCTTCTTCTAATGATATTAATTGATAGTTTTTCTTTAAAAGTTCATCAATAGCAGCCATATTTCCAATAATTGATGTACTATATAAATCATGTGATAAAGAAATAGCACCATTATGAGCATTATTAATAATCATTTTTTTAATTCTTTGAGCATCTTTTATTTTCCAATCTTCAGTATCAATATCCCAATAAATAAAATTCTTTTTAATTAATGAAAAAACATGATCATTACTACTACCGTAAGGCGGTCTTAAATAGTTATTATCTTTATTAGTTATTTTCTTTATTAAATCATCAGTAACTTTTATTTCCCATTTTATTTTTTTATCATCTAAAATAACTAAATTCTTATGATCATAAGTATGTGATGCAATAGTATGACCATCTAAATAAGCTCTTTTAACAATATTAGGATATTTTTCAACTTGACTTCCTAATACAAAGAAAGTAACTCTAATATTTCTTTTCTTTAATTCATCTAGTAATTTATTAGTAATAGCCCCTGAAGGTCCATCATCAAAAGTAATTAACATATATTTTTTATTCTTTAATGATGTAATATCTCTTGTATTACGTGTTTTTTTATTACTAACATTTATTCTCTTACCACCATGATAGTTGACATCAAAAAGCTTATTATTAAGAACACCATTCAATTGTGAATAATTAATATTAATAGTAATTTCACCAGTACTCCGTGGAGCTATTTGGTATCTTGGAAAAATAATTTTTAATTCATTTTTATCAAAAACTAATAATTGATAATTATCTGGTACAGGGGCAATACCCTTGTTAAAATCAGGACCATCATAAACCACTATATTACTATTATTAAGTTGTTTTTTTACAATATTACTTATTATTTCTAAACTTTCATATTGATCAGAAAATAACTTTTGATAAGCAATTTCTTTTTTATTTTTTTTATCATAATATAAAATAAATGATTCCTCACTTGAGTGAGCTTGATCATTAATAAGATAAGTATTAAAGACAATACTTAAAATATTAGAATTATGATAAACTTTATAATTAATATTATATTCAAAAGGAATTTGATGTTCAATCATTGAATGTTCTTTAAATTGTTTTACTTTATCATTAATAATGGTCTTTATTTTTTTATTAAATGATTCACTAGAGGTAACTGGATACATAGCATTAATGTAATAGTTTTTATTATTTTCAATATAAGAACTAGTTCCAATACCCTGTTTTGAATTATCAATTCTAATAACAATTATTCCTAATATTAAGAAAATAAATGATAAAAATAAAACAATATTCTTAAATTTTAATACTCTTCTCATTAAAATCTTCTCCTTATACTTTAATAAGTAATACTGTCTTTATTTAATTAGTAAATACTTATTTTTTTCTTCATAATATTATACTAACATGATAAATATTTTGATGCAATATATTTACTGAACGTAAATAATTTGGACACTTTCATAACTAAAAAAAGTATCCTAAAATACTTTTTTTGTAATAGTTTATTTTTTTAGTTTTCTTCCATTATTATTATACTGATAATAATAAGTTTTCTTTAATTTACCTTTATAATATCTTTTATCAGTACAAGTTGCTTTGCCATATTTATTAGTTTTTAATCCACCGATACTGTTATATTGATAAGTAACTTGTTGAGATATGACACCATTATTATAATAATTACTTATTATTTTATTAAATTTACCCGTTTTATGGTAATAATAAGTCTTGATATAATTATATTTACTAGTATTAATATTTTTATTAATAATCTTATAATATTTTAAAACCGTATTATTAGCATAATATCCTTTTTGATAACTACTAGTAATTATAAATTTATTTTTTTTATTTTTTTCTATTTTTTGATAACTAGTAATTTTATTTTTAGCATTATAATAAAACGTTTCCTTTTTAATAACTACTTTATTCTTCTTTGTTTCTTTATAATATTTAATTATTCTTTTACCATCATTAGCATAATAATGAATAGTATGTAATGAATTATTATTAACATCCTTTTTACTTAGAAACCATTTATTATTTCTTTTAGTATAAAAATAACTAGTATTTTGATTTTTAATCGTTTTCGTTGTAATTTTAGCAATTATTTTTTGAGCATCGACAACATTTTCATACCAATAACTGACATAAGTTTTATTATCTTTATCTAAAGCCTTATAACGAACAATAATATCATTTACTAACGTTTCATCTTGCCAAGTAACTTTTAAAGGATCAATTTTACTAATATCTTTATTTAGCTTATCAATTATACTTCGATAATTATTAATGATTTTTTTAGCATTTAGATATTTTTGATAATTACTCTGATGGTTTTTAATAAATAAATCTTTTTGAATATCATTAAACTTATTTAAATTAGTAGTAATACTCTTAATAAGATTTTCATTTTTTAAAGATAAATTATTATTAGGAATATTAATAATTAAGCTATTAATACTATTAGCTAACTGCTGATAATCATTATCATCTGCTTTATTTTGCCAATATTCATCAAGAATTTCACGATAATAATTAATTATATCATTTAAAAGGACCTGTTTTTCACTAGGCAATAAATGGTACTTAATGATAATATTTTCTAGAGCAATCAAATCATTAGGACTAATATTACTATTTAAAATCTCTTGATAAGAAACTTCACCTAAGTCATTAAGGATCCTTTTAGTATTAAGATAATCATTTTCATTACTAATTATTAAATCAGGATAACTTTGTTTAAATGCAACAATCTTATCTTCGATAGCTAAAAACTTATTTAATTCCTTAAGAGAATTAATATCTTTAACATCATTAATTAATTTTTCAATATCATTTAAAGTAAACTCTTGTTGATAACTATCAACTAATTTTAAACTATTACCACTAATAACTAAACGACCGTTTTTATCAGTAATAACACTACTAGAATTAATTGAACCTAAACTTAAACTAGTTTCAATAAATTCAGGCATCATCTCATTATTAAAATCCTTAATAATAACTAAATTACCATTATTATAATTAATGAAATAACCATAAGTAATATTACTATAACCTTCACTAACTAAAGGAATTGATTGTGTATTATAATCACTATTAGTACCAATTAAATGTAAATCTTTATCAAAAACATTTAACCCATTAGTATATATTCCACCACTTGGAACATAAATATTATTGCTTGATACACTAATACCTCCAGTAATTTGATTAATATTATCAACTACCTTAATATCATTTTTATTAAAGATACGGCCATTTAATTTAATACGATATAATTCATGAGTATCTTGTGTTCCTACATAAATATTACTGGCCTTTTCATCATAAACAATACTAGAACGAACTTTTTTGATAACTTCACCAGCACTTAATTGATAAGTATCAAAAACAATATCTTTCTTTAAATGATGAGATACTAATAAACCATCATCTCCAGCAAATATAATGGCATCATTAGTAATACTTGCATCACTCCAATAATATCCTGAACCATTTTCTTTATTATTTAAAGGATAGCTCCAAGCATAATCCTTAATTTCATCTTTAGAAGTACTATTATCATCAGATGTTTTCAAAGCAAAATAAAAGCCATTAGAAACACCACTGCTAGCACTTGGTGCTATGGAATAACCAGTATAAACATAACCATCATGATAGCTTAACGCTGAAAGAGCTTGAGCACCTCTAATTGAAGATGTCCGCCATACTTGATTAAAACTATGCAAATCAAAAGCCGCTATATAAGCACCATTTACATCTTGAGCAGCAACAAATATTTTATCATCACCAGCTGTTATTTTAGAAAAAAAACTAACATTAATGTTTGCTTCTTTACCTGTAGCATTACCATTTAAATCATATTCAAGTAATTTATTAACACTATCCTTTTGTGCAATAAAATAAAGATTATCATGATAAATAAGGGGATCTTTGATGTCTGTAACATCAATAGTATTAACTAGCTTTAAATCTTCATTACTAGTTGGTGTTTTAGCATAACTAATTTTATTATTAAAATTATTGCCACCATAACCTAACCAATCATTATTAGCAAAAGCTTTAATATTAATACTAATAAAGAATATTAATAATACATAAATACTAAATTTTATTCCTTTTTTCATTTCTTTCACTCCTCTTTTTATTATAATTAATTAAAAAGTTATAAACTTAATTACCGTAATAATTATATTATCTAGAATTAATCACGTTTTCTTATTTATAAATATTTTTATAGTAAACATGGCTTTTAAAGGCGATATTTTTCATCGACAATACCATATTTTAATTTTACTCGTGTTAATTTTTTAGTAATGGGCTCATATAAAAAATATAAGAATAAAACATTACTTAAGGCATAATAGATCATGAATGGTAATGAAGCACCAAATAAAGCTAGAAATTTTTCATTAGTATATCCTGAACCTATAGCGGTTAAAAAATCAATACTAATTGAAAATAAACCACCTACTAGTAAACCATAAAAATAACGAATTAATTTATTTTCTAACAGTTGCTTTCTATTTAAAAGACCTGCTCCAAAACCAATTAAACCCCATATTAATGTTTGATAAAGAGTCCATGGCCCTTGACCGAAAAACATATTAGAAACAAGTGCACTTAGTGAGCCACACATAAACCCAGCTTCACAACCAAAACTAGCCCCCGTTATAATGATGATTGCTACTAAAGGTTTAAACGCTGGTAAAAAAGCAAAAGCTAATCTGTTACTAATGGCCAGAGCACACATTATCACAATAATAATAAATTCTCTTGGTTCTGGTTTCCGTTTTTCATATTTGTAATAAAAGGGTAAACACGAGGCCATAACAAGTAAGGAAGAAGAAAGCAGATAATTATTACCTTTAAAAACAAATAAAGCCAGCAAAAGAATAATAATTATTAAAAGAAAAGTAATTATTGAAGATTTTCTAAACATAAATCAATCACATCCTGACTTAATATCGTATTTTTAAAAATATTACGAGTTAATTTTGCGGCTGCTGTCGTATAAAAATTATTATCTTTAAAAAAGGATCTAGCATAATCTTCTGAAATAATTTCACCATCAAATAACATTGCACATCGACTACCATATTGTGAACAAAATTCGATATCATGAGATACGATAATAATCGTAATATTTTTAGCAATTAATTGATTTAATAAAGTCGCAAATTTTTGTTTAGCATAAGCATCTAATCCTTTAGTTGGTTCATCTAAAATAATTATTTTAGGTTTATTGATAAGAATTTTTATTAAAGCTACTTTTTGTTGTTCCCCACCTGATAAATCATAAGGATGTTGTTCTAAAAGATGATTAATCTTAAATTCATTTATTAAAGTATTTAAATCATTTTCAACATTAGGATTATCTTTAAGCTTTCTTTTAAAATCTTGTTTCAAATCTTCATTAACAGTATCTTTGGCGAATAATAAAGTTGGATTTTGCGGTAAATAACCAATAAAATAAGTTGGTAATTTATTATTTTTTTTATTAATATCAATATCATTGACAATAACTTTACCACGATAAGGATGTAAGATACCAGCAATATTATTAATAGTCGTTGTTTTACCAGCACCATTACTTCCTAATAAACAATAAATTTCACTTTCATATATTTTAAGATTAAGACCTCTTAAGATATCATCATCATCTTTACGATAACGAAAATAAACATTTTTCATTTTAATAAGTTCTTTTTTATTAATAGTTACTTCTTCATTAATAAATACTTTATTTTTTGCATCTTTAAAATATTCTTTTAATAATAAACGACCCTCTTTAATACTTAATGGTAATTGTTCTGATAAATTTAATTTTAAAGTAATTTTCATTGGGGTTGGTAAAGCTTTTAAAAAAGGATGATTTTCATTTATAGCTTGAATTTTACGAGCTATTTGATCGGGATTAGCTTCAGCAATTATTGATCCATGATCCATTACAATAACTTTATTTGCTACTTTAAAGACATCTTCTAAACGATGTTCAACAATAATAATGGTAATGGAAAATTCATCATTTAATTTCTTTAAATTATCGATAAATTCAACCGCAACAATCGGATCTAATTGTGAAGTAGGCTCATCTAATATTAAAACATTAGGTTGTAAAAGCATTGTACTTGCTAGATTGAGAAGTTGTTTTTGCCCTCCAGATAAACTATCACAATCTTCCCTAAATAGATAACTTATCCCAAAAAAATTAGCCATTTCAGCAACTCTTCTTCTAATAATATTAGGATTTTCACCAATATTTTCTAAACCAAAAGCTAATTCATGCCAAACTTTATCAGTTACAATTTGATTATCAGGACTTTGCATCACATATCCAATACTAGTAGCACTTTCTTTTAAACTCATATCTTTTATTGGTTTGTTTTGGTAATAAACATTTCCTTCTTGAATACCATAAGGAACTAATTCTTTCTTCAATTGTTTTAATAAAGTTGTTTTCCCACAACCACTCTCCCCACAGATTAAGACAAAATCACCTTCGTTAATACTTAAATTGATATTATTTAAAGCATTGTTGTTTTGAAGCATATACTTAAAATTTAAATCTTTGATATTAATAATTTCCATTTTAATTCCTCCTTTAGTTCAATAATTAACGGTAATCCTAATAATATAATATAATTAAAATAAGCCATTAGATAATTAATATTTATAATAAGTGGTGCTATTTCAGGATAATAGTAAAATCTTAAATTTAATATTAGATAAAAACTAATATTTATTATTATTAAAACGATGATAATAACCAATACGATTATGTCTCTAACATCAAATTTATATAAATGAAAACTAGTACGATTCTTTAACCCATAGCCACGAGCTTTCATAATAGTGGCAGTATCAAGTGAATTTTCAAAAGCCCAAGTTAATAAAATTGAAAAATAATTAAAGACTGTTTTTAATTTTATAATAATATTTTTAGAAGGTTTATTAAAATTATTTAAATTATTAATACTTATTATTTTTTTTAATTGTAATTGAAAACGAGGGATAAACCTTAATATCATCGATATCATTAATCCTATGGTTGATACACTTTTTGAAAAGAGATAGATAATTTTATCACTAGACATAAGCTTACTAAAACAATTAAACCAAATAATAATACTAATTAATAAACAACCAAAAACCATACCATAGATTAAAGCTTCTAATGTTATAGCATTGCCATTAACATAGAACAAAGATGTTATTCCTTCATGGACAAAGATTGCATTAGCAAGGACACAACCACAAAAAAAGATTAAATAAAATAAGACTCTTCTTTTTGCTTCTTTAAAACCATTAATTTTAATATTAAAAATAATAGCTATAAATAATGAAATAATTAAAAAAAGTGGATTGGCTTGAAACATGGTAAAAAAGATAACACTCATAAAATAAAATAAGATGACAAAGGGATTATAAGTTTGAAATTCTTTCATAATTATTGACACGCTTTCATTGAAAAACCAACATCACAACCAAGATTAGTAGTATAAACTATTCTTAAGATATCATTGTCTTTCATTATTTTTTGATTTAAACCATAATTTTGAAATGCCCCATTAATACTATACATCCAACCACTTTCACTACCAGCACTAAATTCATAAATATGATTTATGCCATTAACATAAATACTATCATAACCATAAGACTTAGTTCCTTTATATTCCATATGAATACGATACAAACGAGTTATTTTTTGAAGAACTTCAAAAGCAGTACTATTATTTTTTACTTCAATAGTAGTTTTATTTAACACATAGCCATTACTTGGAATATATTTCTTTAATTCTGGTTTTAGTAAATCATATTTATTCTTATTTAATAATTTAGTAACATCAATATAAATAGTCACTTTAATCGTTTCATTCTTTTTATTTAAAGACTCATTATTAATATTACTATTAATCTTATCAGTATTATTATTATTTACTTTATTAGTTATCTTATTATTATTTTTAATTTTATTTTTATTGGTACTATCTTTAATATCATCATTATTTTTAATTTTATTGGTCGTATTCTTATTTTTACTTTCATTATTTTTTTTAACAACATTAAGATTCTTGTTAATATTTGAAGCTATATTACTTAATACTTTTTTATTTAAATTAACTAGTTTTATTATATTATCTTCCTTATAATAATTTTCAGGTGTTTTAAAATCAATTTTACTAATACCAAATAATATTAATAAGATAATAATAATTAACAACCATCTTTTTTTCATATTAACCCCTACTTCCTTATATCATTTATTAAATATATTATATTAGTACTTTCAAAATTAATATCATCATTTTAATACATTGCTTCATCTTTTAATTTAAGTATTGATTAAAGCATCTTAAAAGATCATGATGATAATATTTCTTAAATAATATTTTCTTGTTATCAAATAAAAAAACCAATCTCGAATGAAATTGGTATATTATACATAAATTAGTTTCATCCTCGTGAGTATAAAGATATAAGGTAATCTGACTTAACTATTCTATAGTTTCACAGTGGCGGGACCGTTTAGGATTTAAACCTAATTCCCCTTTATCTTGCTTTTATTTGTATCATCAGTATAGCAATTAATACTCATATCGTCAAGCATAAATATTCTTACATCTTTGAATAATTAACTAGGACATCAATTAATTGAGTGTACTACTTCGAATTTCAATTCAAGAGTTTAAATTTTATTTTTAAAAAACATTGTATTTTTTTTTAAAAAAGTGTACAATATTAAAGTGCTTTAAATAAAGAAGCTAAAATATTTTAAGTCCTGCTAGCTCAGATGGTAGAGCATCTGACTTTTAATCAGAGGGTCACAGGTTCGAATCCTGTGCAGGACACCATTTTATTTAACCAGTCAACACTTGCCCAGGTGGCGGAACTGGTAGACGCACAGGACTTAAAATCCTGCGGGTAGTGATATCCGTGCCGGTTCGATTCCGGCTCTGGGCACCAAGAAAAAATTACGAACAATACTTATTATAAGAATGTTCATTAAATAATATATTTAAAAAAGTTTAAAAATGATAACATCATTTCTATGCTTTTTTTATTTCCATACTCATAGATAACCATACCACCATCTTTACTTGCATAGTATGGAGTGGTTTCATCTTTATGAATCGTCTTTGTGTATAAATCAATATCATTAGCATTTTTTAATAATTCAACATTACCTAAGAGATATGTATTGATAATATCCTTTACTATTTCATAGGTTTTTCCAGCACTAATACTTACTTTGAAATATGTCGCATTAATACTATAATTAACTGG
>JAITPW010000003.1 GCA_031289255.1 Bacilli bacterium | reverse complement strand
CTTTTTTACTATTATAAGGATACTTAATAAAACCATCTTCTTTTTCATTAAGACAATAAACATGATTCATACCATAATACTTAACATGATTATGACATATTCGCTCATAAGTTGTTATCTTTTTGTTGTGTATTCTTAAATAACCACTATCATGAGTTTCATCATTACTATCATTATCAACATAAATACCATCATCTCTTTGAAAATAATACAAAGGAATATAATCAATTTTAGTATTAGTATCAATCATCTGATGACCATCATACCTCATCACTTTAATATAATCCTTACTTTTATAGTTATTTTCACTTATAAACATATAACAATCTTTTTGATCAAATACTAAATAATTTATTCTTTCTTTATTAGTATTATTATAATAGAGTGATGTTTGTTTAGTTTTTAAATCATACTTCATTATTTTTTTAACTATTTGATCTTCATTTTTAGTATCAACTTTACTATAGTAAAGTTGATTATTACTCACAAAAATATTATTAACAATAGCATCAATTTCAATATCACCAATAAAATGATAATCATTATCTAGTATTCTCAAAACACTTTGATAAGTACCATTCTTTTGATAACCTATATTAAGATAAGTAACAATGTATTGATCATTGTGAAAAGGAATATTAGTAATCATACCATCATCAATCTTTTTAGCATTCTTAATATTACAGATATCTTGAAATTTAACTGAACCATCATAATTAATTTGTTCAATCTCACAATTAACATAACCATTAATCTCAGCCACATTATTATTTAATAGTTGAGGAAAATCTAAAGTAGTCTTAATTTTATTATCTTTAATTTTTTGAAATTGGCCATCCTTCATTTGATAAATATCTTTAATTGTATCATAACCAGGTTTAGGTTCCCCTAACTTAAATACTAAATAATTAGGAACATTTTTATTAACTTCATATTTGATATGGGGAAAATCTTTAGCTTCTTTTAAGACTTGATAATATAAAAAACCGACTATTAAGATGATAATAATACCAACTAATAAACGACGCTTATTGGTACTAAACATCAGCGGTTTTAGTAATACAATTAATATCAGTATTACTATAATCTTTATCGGTTTTTTTAATTCTGATCAGTCGTGCATCATCAAGATTATCCCATACTTTGTTACTCATTTTTTTAGAATCTTCATCAAATAATTCCTTTTTTAAATCATCAATATCTTTTAGATATTTAGATAAGTTTTCTGAATCTAATTTATCCATAAAATCATTATCATTTACCCCATATTTTAAGTTAATTTGATTTAAACGATATTGATAAAGGTCATCTTTTGAGCTGTTTCTAGTAATATTATAATTCTTAATATTAACATCAATTTCATCAATTAAATCATTACTTTTTTTATTAATAATCTTAATCTTGTAGTTGCCTGCTTTTTTAGAACTAATAGCAAGTTCATTAAGATAATCTGTTACATTTGATTCATATTTTTTTACATCAACAGTTAAATCCTTATCATAATCTAATGTAATCTCAGGATTATCATTTTTAAAACCAAAAGTAACATATTCAACTTGATTGACATATTCAGATACATTCTTTGATGTAATACTATAAATTACATCTTTTTCAGCTTTTATATTATTATTATTATAGATAAAACAAAATAATAATAATATTCCACAAATCCCTAAAGAAAATATAAATTTTCTTTTAACTGATTTCTTCATAATTATTCTCTATCGATCGATTTTTCCTTTCTAAATTATTAATACATAACGTTATGGTTAAAGTTTAATACCAATAAATAATTAAGTCAACAATATAATAAGTAAAAAATGTGTATTTTATGTTTAAAAATATTTTTATGAATAAATATTATAGTTTATGAATAAATAAGCTAGTTTTGTGAATAAATATCCTAGTTTTTGCGAATAAATGTCCTAGTTTTGTGAATTTAGTATGAATAAAAATTCACAAAACTTAAAAATTTTTTTAGCTAATAATAATATAATAATTTCAAATGAAATAAAAATAATTACTTACGATAATATTAGCTTTAATATCAATATATAAAGAAAATAAATTATAATAACAAAAATCAGCAAAATTCATATAATATATTATAAAGCTTTTTTTAGTTATTAATTCTAACCACAAATATATTATATATGTTACACATTTTTATCGATTAATCAATATCTTTTATTTTTTCAATTTTAAATCTATACAATTTTGTAAGTAATTTACTACAATAATCAATATCATCCAATATTACTATTATTTATAGATAAACTTAAGCATGTTACTTTGGAAAATAAGAAATCTTTAATCCTGCCTTAAGAACAAGAGCGATCTTATATATATTATCATATTAAAAGTTTTAAAAATAATAATAATAACTAAAATACTTCGCGATAGGTTACTGTCTAGACATATTTTGATGAATGGTTTTTCGGTTTTATTAACAGTGAATTAAATAAATATATCCACTATTACAATAACGATTAAATAAAAGCTAAATTAAAAGGAATGAACCCTGTTTATTACAGAATACATTCCTTAGTCGTTTAATTCTTGGCTTAATTAATTACAATCAAATCTTCACCAAGAGTTTTTAATATTATTATGTAAAAAATTATTTTAATCTATTAATTCTGGTTCTTAGTTTAATTACTGGTCCTTTAACATGATTCTTGATAGTACGAACTCTTTTAGTAAGCTTAGTATGATTATTAAGAATACTATCTTGTATATTTAATACTTGTTTTTCACTACCTTGTTGTTTTTCTAAAGTATCAATAATTTCTTCAATACTATCTTTTTTAATAGGACTAACATCAACAATATCAAGATTAACATCATCATCTTTAATGATATTATTTTCATTTAAGCTTTGATGCTTATGTTTATTAGCTCTTATCAGTAAGATAATGATAAAGAGTAAAACTAAGATGGCTACACCAATAATCGGCAATAACCCCTTAATATTAAAGCTTTTAGAATTGCTTACTTCATTATCTTTTTGATCATTTAATTCATCGATTACTTTTTGAGAATTATTACGATCCAAGAGTACTTTAATATTTTCATCTAACTTTGAACTATCCCCTATTTTAGCATAATCTAAAGTTAGTATTTCTAGTTTCTCTAAGTTATTTAAGACATTGATATTAGTAATATTATTCCCAACAATATCTAAATACTTTAACTCTTTATTATTGATAATGAATTCTAAATTACTTAACTCATTATCAGCCATATCTAAATAAGTAAGTCTTTTTAATTTACTAAGACCATTCCCATTATTAATATCATTATCATTCACAAGTAATACTTGTAAAGATGTTGGTAGTTCTTTAATTATCTTCAATTTATTATCCGCAATATTCAATTCATTTAAATGCGTTAATTTACTTGTAAAATCAATATTACTTAGTAAGTTATTACTTAAATTTAATTTTTCAAGCTTAGGTAAATAACTTAAGTAATCAACATTACTTAAACCATTATTCATCAAGGAAAGACTATTCAATTCTCTAAATTCACTGATGATAATCATATTACTATAATGAGTATTATCCATTTTCAACTCTTGTAAACTACGATTATAATAAAGTAAATTAATATTACTTAAATGAGCATTATCACTAAGATTTAAACTAGTTAATTTATTAATACCAGAAATCTCACTAATATCAGTTAAATTAGTATTGCTTAAATCAAGATTATTTAAATTGGTTAGTTTATCAATCCCTTTTAAATTACCAATCTTAACATTAGAACAGTTTAAAGTATTAATACTACTTAATTGTTTATTAGTTACCCCAGCATTAACATCAATTTTTAATTGCCCAGCAACACAATTTGCTAGATTATTATCACTAAATACTTGATTGATACTTAAAGCACTAATATTATTAATACTTAATAATCCTAAAACAATAATGATCAAACATTTTATTTTTTTAATCATAATAAACCTCCATTAAATATAAGCCTGAACTTATGGCAACTTGTGAATAAGCACTAATATCTTTCTTATTTAATAAATTAACTAAATCTTCTTTGTTTTTCTTATTAAGACCGATTTCAATTAAAATCATGACTAATTTTCTTATCATATATCTTAAAAAACCATCACCATAAAAATCAATACTAATAATCCCTTTATTTTTAACAATAATTATATCATAAATTTCTCTAATACTATTTTTTTTATTACTAACACTGCTAAAAGTTCTAAAATCATGTCGACCTATTAAAAGTGGAAGACATTCTTTCATCTTATCAAGAGCTAGCTCTTTATTAATAAACCACATTTGATTTCTTAATAAGGGATCATATTCATTAAGATTAATTAAATAACGATAATGTTTCTTAATAGCCAGATAACGAGGGTGAAAATTATTTGCAACCCGTTTGATATCTTTGACAAAAACATCATTAGGTAAAGCTAGATTAAGAGCATGTAAAACATAATAGAGATTAAGTTCATGATTTGTTTCAAAACTACCCACTTGTTTTAAAGCATGTACACCTTTATCAGTACGACTAGCATACTTTAAACTTATTGCTTCATTGCCATTTAAACGAGTAAGAATAGCCTCTAGGACACCTTGAACTGTTCTTTGTTTAAGTTGTTTTTGCATACCATAGAACTCACTACCATCATAACTAAATATTATTTGATAATTAAATAACATATTATGCTCCCTAAATAAAGTATTCCTACCATTAAAACGATACTATCTTGATAACGCCACTCATGTTTAATAAATCTAGTTCGTTGCGCACTAGGATTATAACCACGAGCTTCCATGGCATTGGCAAGTTCTTCAGCTCTTTTAAAACTTGCTACAAATAAAGGAATCAATAAAGCGATTACAGCTTTAATTTTTACTTTAAATTTATTTGATTTAAAATCAACACCACGGGAAGTTTGAGCAATCATAATCTTATTAGTTTCTTCTACTAAAGTAGGAATAAATCGTAAAGCAATCGATATCATCATCGCAATTTCATGAGCCGGAAAATGAAAACGTTTTAAAGGCATAAAACATTGTTCAATACCTAAAGTTAAATCTAATGGCTTAGTACTCATCGTTAGAATAGAACTAAGAATTATCATTGAAATTAAGCGAAATAAAATAATAATAGTTTGATTAATAGCTTGCCAATAAATAGGATAACCTTTAATTATCAAAGCAACTTCACCAGTTCGTAACATAAAAATATTTAAGATAAATAAGAAAATAAACATGAAATATAAAACTTTAATTTGTTTAACTAATTGTAATGGTGATAAACGGGCAATTAATATTAAGATTAAAATAAATAAAGTACTCACTAAAAAAACCATTATATTATGAATTAAAAAAACACCAGTTAAAAGTAAGATTAAACTTAAAATCTTTGCGAGTGGATGTAAGCGATGAATGATTGAATTGACTGGAATATAGGCCCCAATGGTAATATTATTTAACATCGCTAAACTCCTCCACAATTAAATTAATCATTTTATCATAAGACAAATACATCTTGGCTTGTTTATTAAAAAGTCCTTCATATAAATTTAATAACTGAGGCTTTTCAATACCATATTTACTAATATCTTTATTATTAAAAAAATTAACTTTATCTTCATTTAAAACGATACGTCCCTCATTTAAGAGTACAATATTTTGGGCATATTCATAAACAAAATCCATATCATGACTAACCAATATCAAAGTTTTATGATGTTGCTCTTTTAATTCTAAAAATACTTCCATCATCTCTTGAGCTCCTTGCGGATCTAAACCCGCTGTTGGTTCATCTAAGACAATGATATCAGGTTGAATTGCCAGAATACCAGCAATAGCAACCCTTCTTTTTTGACCACCACTTAAATCAAACGGTGATTTATCAAATAATGATTCATCAATATTAACCAGTTTTAAATATTTAATTGCTAATTCCTGAGCCCTTTTCTCATCAACATCAAAATTAAGAGGACCAAACATCACATCTTTTAAAATAGTTTCTTCAAATAATTGATACTCACTAAATTGAAAAACTAGTCCGACTTCTTTGCGTAAGTTTTTATAACTAGTTTTTTTATCTTTATTAGTAATCTTAAAGTCATTAATTTCTAATGTACCTGCTTCAGGTAATAATATCGCATTTAAATGTTGAATCAATGTTGATTTACCACTACCTGTTTGCCCAATGATGGCAGTAAAGGAATTATTATTTATCTTTAAATCGATGCCTTTTAAAGCTTTATATTCAAAAACACTTTGGGGGGCATACGTATAAAAGACATTTTCTATTTTAATTGCCATAACTTATCTTCAAGCTCCTTCATACTTAAACTATCCTCAATCTTAAGACCTTTTTCTTGAAGAGAGTTACTAATCTTTAAAGCTAAAGGTATATCTAACCCAATAGCTTGTAATTGTTTACTATGTTTAAAAATATCCAAAGGTAATCCTTCCATTAAGATTTTACCTTGATCTAAAACAATCACATAATCGGCATTCATAACATAATCAATATCATGAGTAATACTGATAATTGTTACTTGTTTCTCTTTCTGTAATATACTAATTAGCGCATTAACTTCTTTAACGCCAGCCGGATCAAGCATACTTGTCGCTTCATCAAAAATCATAACATCAGGATGCATCGCTAGAATACCAGCAATCGCAACTCGTTGTTTTTGACCCCCACTTAAGCGTGAAGGTTCATGACTGAGATAATGATCCATTCCTACTTTAGAAGCATACTCATTCACAATAGCTTGCATTTTTTCATGAGCAATACATTTATTCTCCAACCCAAAAGCAATATCATCTTGTACACTAGCACCAATGAATTGATTATCAGGATTTTGAAAGACAATGCCAATCTTGTCTCTAATATAATAGACGTTCTCAAGATTCATCTCAAGACCATCAACTTCAATTGTCCCTGATTGGGCTTTTAATAAACCGATCAATAACTTAGCAAGCGTTGATTTCCCACTCCCATTATGTCCAAGAATAACAGTATGACTACCTTTTTTAATATGTAAATTAATATTCTCAAGCGTTAATCCTTCTTCATTAACATCTTGTGAATAATTAAAGTTTAAATCTTTTATTTTAATCATTTTATCCCTCTTATAATAATTCTTTTATTTCTTTTTTATAAACTTCTACCCCTGGTTGATTAAAAGGGTCAACTGCTAATAGACTAGCACTATAAGCACAACTATACATCATAAAAGTCATTAAATAGGCTAAATTATATTCATTTAATTCATTTAATGCTAAAACATAATTATTAATATTTCCTATTTCATAATGAGCTTTAATAACCGAGCTATTAACAATCTTATTAACATCTTCTAAATCATATTTACTTAAATAAGCTAAAGCATCATTATTAATAAAGTTTTTTAAACTAATATCATTATTACTTTTAAAAGTTATATTAGTCTCAAATAACATCGGTGTGCCTTCTTGAACAAATTGTCCTAAAGAATGTAAATCAGTTGAATAAACCATCCCAATTGGTAAAAGGCCCTTTTTATTTTTGCCTTCACTCTCAGCAAATAATTGTTTATACCATTCAATTAAACCTCTTAAATAAGGATTATAAACGATTAAGGCTTCAACCTTCTTATCATTAAGATATTCATTATTTCTAATTAAAGCATAATAAAAGGCATCATTAACATCTTTAGTATAATAACATTTACTAGCTGCCTGGGCTCCTAATAATAACTCTTTAATATTAATATTCACAAATGCTAAAGGTAATAATCCAACACTAGTAAAGACGGAATAACGTCCCCCAATATCATTATTAATAATTAAGGATTTTAAATCATGTTTTAAACATTCATCTCGTAGACAACCCTCTTGGGCATCAGTTGTGATAATAATCCGCTTTTTAAAACCTTCATATGTATATTTTTTAATCATTAATTCCTTAATTAATTCATAAGCTAGTGAAGGTTCTAAAGTATTACCTGATTTAGAAATGACATTTAAGACAAAATCATTCTCTTCACAAAAAGCTAGAACATTATTAAAATAATCACTATCAAGATTCTGCCCTAAGAATATTAATTGATATTCTTGATGATAGCCATTATTTAAAGCTTCATTAATCGCATAACTACCTAAATAAGAACCACCAATCCCAATAACAACCATATTTTTAGCATAACCTTGTAATTCTGTATTAATTTGATTAATTTCACTAATTAAATCATCATGATTAGCTAGTAGATATTGATGCCAACCAAACATATAATTATGCTTTAGTTCATCTTTGATCCGTTGATAACATTCATTAAATTCATGCTTATTAATTATTAATTTTGAATTACTGAAATTAGTTTTTATCATAATCCTTACCTCGTATTTGTGCCATCCAAAACGGCATTTCTTTTCTTAAAGTATCAAAACCGATTACTTGATTAAATTTTAAAGATAAAATATCTTGCGAACTATTTTTTAAATTCTTAATTTTTTTAAAAGACATAACTTTATTAATCATGATTTTATCTTCACTATGATGATTAATCTGCGAATTAGGAACAAAGCCAATTTTCTTATTAGCAAGTTTTACCACAAAGCCATACTTATTCTGACTTATTACTTGTCCTTTAACATACTGATTTTTATGTCCTGGCATTTATAACACCTCTGCCTTATTATATCATAAAAAAGGACTTATTTAAGGAAGAAAGAGTAAATGAAAGGCAATATTTATTGAAAAAAGGAAGTAATAATCACTAATTTACTCTTTTTCTTAGAATATCATTCTTATTAAGAATATTATCTTATCTAATAATATTTATTAAGTTAAATAATTATCTTAAAAATAATTAATTAAATAAAAAAATAATCTTTTTTCCTATCAACTCACATTAATCAGTTAATGATTATAACTAAACAAGATATTACTTTTAACAAAGTAAAAAAAATAGCTTAAGTATGATATAATACTTAAAAGGAGTTTTTAATAATGATGAATTTTTTACCATTAATTGCAGCTATTATTGCGAATATAATCGCTCAATTAATGAAACCTTTTACAAAATACTATAAGACCAAGAAATTTAATATTCTCGAGGTCTTTTCTAGTGGAGGCTTCCCCAGCTCACACACTTCAACGGTTGCTGCTCTAGCAACATCATTTGCGATGCGTGATGGTTTATCTAGCGACGCCTTTATGATATCATTTATTATATTATTAATCGTTGGTTATGATGCCATGAACGTTAGACTATATGCTGGAAAACACATCACAGTAACAGATCAATTGATTTCTGATCTAAGAGACCTTTTAGGATTACGTCTTGATGATCCTATTTACTTTACTAAGCTAAAGAAAATCATTGGCCATGAACGTTTTGAAGTCTTTGGTGGTTTTATTTTAGGCCTGATAGTTAGTTTAATATTATTTATATTATTTGGAGGAAACTTTTAATGAGTACAATGAATGAACAAATTATTGAATTTAGCGAAACAATCCGTCCCTATTTACGAAGAGACGGTGGCGATTTCGAGTTTATTAAATTTGAAGATGGTATTGTTTACATTAAGATGTTAGGTAATTGCTCGCATTGTAGTAGTGCTACTGTTACTTTATCTTACATTGAAGATATGATGTGTGAAGAAATACCTGGAGTTATTGGTGTAGAGGAACTTTAATTATGAAAAAAATATTAACTATAGCTGGTAGTAATGCCACAGATTCAATTAATCAAGATTTAGCATTTAAACTAGGCCAACATGAACAAGTCGATTATTTAGATACCAGAACTTTAAATATTCCCTTCTATAATCGTGATTTAGAAGTTAACTTCCCTAATGAAGTTATTGCTTTATACAACAAGATTAAAGAATATGATAATTTAATTATTGTCTGCCCTGAATATAATGGTAATCCCCCAGCTTTTCTAAAAAGTATTCTTGATTGGTTAAGCCGTCATGATCGTTTTTATTTAGATAATATTAATGTTCTAATCTTAGCTTGTTCTAGTGGTCAAACCGGTGGTGCTAGCACTAGAGCCAACCTCTCAAATATGTTGAGTTTCACTAATGCTAAGTTAATGGATACCATTGGTTTTAAAGAATATGATATTAATAATGATTATGAAGAAGAAATTAAAAATATTATTGCTTTATTCTAAGCACAAAACACCCTCAAAAAGGGTGTTTTTTTATTATTAAACCTATCGCTATTATGATTTTTATAGCGATTCATTTTTATTATTATCGATATTAACATTAATATTTATGACTTTCTTACCAAGGATTGATGAAGCACTGCTGGAAATCATCACAAAACCAATCAATAAAAAAATAATTAAATAAGTAAACAGCAGATCCTTTAAACCAATCCAACCATAGTAAAATAAATTATAAATAGGTAAGGCCATCACCACAACAAAGAGAACTAGTAAAATAGTATAGATAATAACTTGCTTCGCCAATCTTTTAAATTTAGAATCATTTTCATTATGATAACTTAATGGTTCATAAACCATATAAGCAATGATCGAAAACATTACTAAAAAATGAGATAATCCCAAATATCATGCTAGTTTAATAAAACTGAAAAGCAAAGCGCTAATTAAAGCTAAAAATAACGATAATAAATCACCTAAATAATACTTTGAAGTTTTAAGTTTATGAACAAAATTATTTACTTGGTCTTTAATCTTTTTTTTAGATTTCAAGAATAACATGATGCTACTTCCTCAAAATATTATCTCATTTAAACAACTCATTTAAAACATCATAATCTTGTTATTATAGGACAAGATATTACCTTATCTTTGTATAATTAAAAGTTAATGATCTTCAATTTCTTTATCTAAAGCAAATTTAATTATAAAAGTGGTGCCCACATTTACTTTAGACATAACATTAATAGTAGCTCCTAATTTATCTACAAGTTTCTTAACAATACTTAATCCTAATCCATAACCTCCCGTATGACGATCTCGTGATTTATCAATACGATAGAATCTTTCAAAGATTAAATCTATTTCAGCAGTATCCATCCCAATCCCCGTATCAGAGATACTAAAGACAATACTATTATCTTCTTGAACAGCTTTAACATTAATATAACCAGCAACTGTATATTGAAAAGCATTATTAATAATATTAATAATGATCTGTTTAATAATTTGAAAATCACTAACCAGATTAATCTCAACATAATTACGAAAATACAATCTAACATTAGGATGTTCATTATTTTGATAAATTAAACTTAATTCATCAAAGAGATTATCAATATCAATGATATCAGTTCCTACATTACTATCAAAACTATTGGTAAGTTCATTAATAATATCATTAACTCGTAAAGCTTCTTCATGAATAGTCATACATATTTTATTAAATTCTTTTTCATCATCGATGGGTATCGTTGTTAAGAGATTACTTAGACCAATAATACCACTTAAAGGCGTCTTTAATTCATGTTTTAAATCCTTAATAAAACTATCTTGTTTTAAATAAGCATTTTTTATTAAAGTTACATCCACAAAATTCATAAATACTAAATCTAAACCTTCCGTAATTAACTTTGTCAGTTCAATATAATAATAATGATCATTGATAAGACTCTCAATTAAACGATTCTGATGTCCTCCATTAATAAAATTAGTAATATAAGAACTATCTTTAACAAAACTATTAATATGACTAGGTCCTACTAAATCATAAAAAGCCTTATTATAAGAAACAATGCGACCATCTTTAGTTAGAATAACACAAGCATTACGAAAATTATCAATAATCGTTTCAATAACATGTTGATTATTAATTCGTTTCTCATTAATGGTGACATGTTTTTTCTTATTAAGATAATGACTAATAATACTAGCAACAATCATTACTGGTATTAAGAATAAAATACTAAATAGAAAAATCTTTACTAGTTCAAAATCAATCGACAAATATATAACCTACCCCTCTTTTAGTAATAATATTATTTCTTAAATCAAACTTCCTTTTTATATTCGCAATATGATTATCAACTACTCTTAAACCAACATCACTATCATTCTTCCAAAAACGATTAAAAATAGTTTCTCTTGTTAAAACCTTATTTTTATTATTAATAAAATATACAATAAGATCAAACTCTAATTTACTCGTTTTTATTAATTGACCATTCTTTTTAATTAGTCTAGCATCATGATTAATTTCAATATCAGCAACCTCTAAATTACTATAACTATTAATTCTAATTAAAGAATTAATCCGAGCTTTTAACTCTCTTGTTGAAAAGGGTTTAGTTAAATAATCATCAGCACCACTATCCAAACCTTCAACAATATCCATCTCATTATCTTTGGCAGTCAACATGATAATTCTAAGATTCTTTTTTTCTTGTCTAATTAACTTAACAATATCTAAACCACTTAATTTAGGTAACATCCAATCAATAATAGCAAGATCAAACTCATTATCCCGTAACATATCTAAACCTTCTAAACCATCTTCACACTGTACTACTTCATAATTAATACTCTTTAATTCATAATTCAATAATAACTGCAAAGCCTTTTCATCTTCTATTATACATATTTTTTTCTTCATAGTTCAACAAACTCTCCATTTCCAACAAAAATTGTTGCTTCACAAATATTCGCCAGATGACCTCTAGTTCGTTCTAGCGTTCTAATGACCCCATTTATTGAAACAAAAGATTCCACATTATTATCTTTAATTTCTTCAAAAGGATTGTTTTCAAGAGTCTCATTTAATATTTTCACTAAACTATTATCTTCGCGAACTAAACTATAAGCTTTATCAACATCGACATTGAGAAAAGCTTGTTTAGAATCTTCTAATAAACGAGCAATAATATCACCCATCCGCTTCATATTCTTAAGAAAAATAGTCGTTAAAAAAGTCCGATCACTATTAATAATAGCTGTCTTAGCATTACTTTTCGCATAATCACCAATTCTTTCAACATCATTAGCAACCTTAATCATGGCAATTAAATAACGAAGATCTCGTGCTACTGGTTGATGTTTCGCAATAGCAAGCATGACATCATAATTAATCTGTTGTTCTAATTGATTGATCTTTTCATCACTTTCAATGACTTCTAAAGCAAGATGATGATCACCACTAATCAAAGCTTCAATTGCCTTGTTATGATTTATAATGGTTAAATCAAACATCAACACTACTTTTAGTAATATTTCATTCATAACTTCATCTAAAATAATCATGATAATCCTCCTATCCAAATCGACCAGTAATATAATCTTCGGTCTTCTTATTCTTAGGATTCGCAAAGATAATATCAGTCTTATCATATTCAATTAATTCTCCCATTAAAAAGAAAGCAGTATAATCACTAATCCGCGCTGCTTGTTGCATCGAATGCGTTACAATAATAATCGTATAATTAGCCTTTAATTCAATAATTAATTTTTCTATTTTAGCTGTAGCAATCGGATCTAGAGCTGAAGTTGGTTCATCCATTAGAATAACATCTGGTTCCATCGCAATCGCTCGCGCAATACAAAGACGTTGTTGTTGGCCACCACTTAATCCTAAGGCACTACTATTTAAGCGATCTTTAACATCTTCCCATAAAGCCGCTTTCTTAAGACTACTTTCAACTAATTCATCAAGTCTTTTTTTATTAGTTATCCCTTGACATTTCGGTCCATAAATAACATTTTCATAAATACTCATTGGAAAAGGATTAGGCCTTTGAAAAACCATCCCTACTTTTTTGCGAAGATTAATTTCATCATAACGTTCACTATTAACATTCACTTTATTAAAAAGAATACTACCTTCAATATGACAATTCACAATCAAATCATTCATACGATTTAAACATCTTAAAAAAGTTGATTTACCACACCCACTAGGACCAATTAATGCAACAACACTCTGTTTATTAATTCTGAGATTAATCCCTTGCAAAGCATGTTTAGAACCATACCATAAATTTAAATTCTTAATATCAAATATATTATCCATTACTTAACCTCTTCTCTTCATAAAAATATGATTAACTAACTTAACTAGTAAATTTAATAAGACAACGATTAACAATAAAATCAAAGCAATTCCATAAGCACTACCAATACCATTACTACTATAAGTAGGTTCTTGAATAATTAAATATAACTTCGTTGCTAGTGTTGAGCCAGGTTCAAAAAAAGATTTAGGAATACTACTAGCACTACCAATGACAAACATAATCGCAGCCGTTTCACCGACAATTTTACCAATCGCAAGAATAACTCCATTAATAATACCATCAATACAATAGGGAATAATAACCCGATTAATCGTTGTAAAACGACTAGCTCCTAGTGCTAAACTACCTTGAATTTGCGCAATATCAATCGTTTTAATAGCTTCTTCGGTATTCTTAATTATTAATGGTAAAACGACAATACTCATAATTAAAGAGGCACTAAAAATAGAACGATTTAAACCTAAATAATAAATAAAGAACGATAGGGCAAACAAACCAAAGATAATTGATGGTACTCCATTTAAACTATCAATACTAAAACGCATCATTTTAACAAGCTTACCATTATTAGTATAAACTTGTAAATAAATAGCACTAAATATTCCTAATGGTAAAGCAATTAACAATGCTAAAAAGACCACCATTAAAGTTGTTATAATCAAACTACTACTCTCTTTTAACAAAGTCATATTTAAATAACTAATACCTTGGATGATAATAAAACTAACCATCCAAAAAACTAATAATACTAAAAGAATTGTTGCTAAGTAAGTTAATATTTTAATTAATTTAACCTGCCAAGGATGATTAAGCATTATCACCACCCCCTTTATTTAAGATTATTAATAAGGTAATATTAATCAGCATGATCATTATAAATAAAACAATCCCTGAAGCATATAAGGCACTTTGATGTAAACCACTAGCATAAGACATTTCCGTAGCAATATTAGCGGTTAAAGTACGGGTGGGTAATAATAAATTACTTGAAATATTAATCGCATTACCACTAACTAACATCACGGCCATCGTCTCTCCAATAACTCGTCCCGCCCCTAAAACAATCGCCGCCATGATTCCTGATTTAGCTGCTTTTAATTCCACTTTATAAATAGTTTGAATTTTATTAGCCCCTAATCCTAAACTAGCTTCAGTATACATCGGATTAACCGCTTCTAAAGCCTTAACAGTGATTGTAATGATGGTTGGTAAAGCCATTAAAGCTAAAACAAAAACAGCCGCCAACATACTATTACCAGATACACCAATATTCATATAAAAATGCTGATAGAGAAAAGCTACAATCGTTTTTAAAACAAAAAAACCAACAATAACCGAAGGAATACCAGCTAAAATTTCAACGATAAACATGATTATATTTTTTATTTTACGCGAAACTAAACGAACTAAACAAACACTACTTAAAAGACCAATTGGTATCGCAATCAATAATGATAATAAAGTCGATATTATCGTTGCTAGGATCATTTTACTTAGACCAAAACTAGGTTCATGAGCAGTTGGTTGCCAGCTCATATTAAAAAGCATTTTAAAAACACCATATTCTTTTAAGGCCGGAACTCCTTCAAAAAAAATAAAAATAATAATTAATAATAATAATAATGAAGCAAAAATAATACTTAATTTATAAAGTGTTTCAAAAAACAACTGTTTATTTAGATATTTTTTCATATTTATTTCACCCTAATAAAGCCTTCATTTTCGATAATATGTTGGCCATCTTCATTTAAAATATAATTAATAAAAGTTTTGGCTTTAATATTATTTTTTTTACTTATTACATAGAACTCACGGCTAATCGGATACAATTTCTTAATAACATTACTTTTATTAGCTTGATAATTATTCAAACTAATCGCTTTTATATCCTGAATAACACTACCCATTGACATATAACCAATAGCTCCTTTTTTTTGTTTAACATTCTCAATAACAGCCCCAGTTGAATTAACAATAACAGGATTATATAAATCAACATAACTAGCTTTATTCGCATCTTTAGCTTTAATACTATCTTCAAAAGCATCTCTAGTCCCACTACCATTTTCCCGCGAAACTAAAACAATCGGAATATTTTCACCACCAAAATCTTGCCAGTTATTTTTCTTTCCACAATAAATATCATGAAGATCTTGTATGCTTAAATTAGTAATTTTATTATCTTTATTCAAAACCACAACAATGGCATCAATACCAATAATATTAACATCAATATCATTATTAAATTCATCTTTACTTAAAGCTCGTGAACTCATCCCAATATCACTAACCCCTTCAAGTGCAGCACTAATCCCCGCACTTGATCCATCAGCTGTTAGATTAATATTTGCAACATGATTACTTTGATAATCACTTATTAATTTTTCCATCACTGGTGCCACACTAGTTGAACCTGATACTTCAAGTCCTTCTTGATAAGAGCACCCCACTAACCATAACCCTATTACTATTATAAGAAACTTCTTCATAATCAAGTCTCCTTCTCATGTATTTTCCACCATCAATTATATAGTACTATTATAGGATATTTACGTGAATATTGTTAGTATTTAAATAAAAATGTTACAAATAGATAATCCATTATCTTTAAGTAATTATTAAAACAAGAGAAAAGAACCTCTAATAGTGAGGTTCTTCGTATCCTATTAACTTAATACTTTTTTAGTTCGTGAACTAATGTTATAACAATGATCACCGATTCTTTCTAAATCTGAAACGATATCAACAAAGACGGAAATAGCTGTTGCACCCATTGGTTCCTTATTTTTAACTCGTTCAATATAACCAGCTTTAACACTTGTTTCTAAATCATCAAGTTTTTCTTCATCAATACCCATTTGAATAATAATATCATGACTAGGGCTTCTTAATAGTTTAGTTGTATTAATCATGATGCCATCTAATAAATCAAATATCTTCATTAAATCAGCTAGGGCCATCGGTGTTAATTCTTCCCGAGCATCATAGATCGTATAAAAATATTTAACCACATTCTGACACTGATCACCAATACGCTCTAAATCTTTTAATGAATAAAATAAATTATTTTGTAAGATATTATCTTTCTCAGCTAAAGGATAAGAACCTATTTCAACTAAGAAATTAGAGATGCGATCATTTAAATCATTGACAATATCTTCATAACCTTGTAATTTTTCAATTAACTTATAATCTTTCGTATTGATATATTCTCTAGTTCTTCTAATAATTTTCTCACATACTAAAGACATTTCAATCGTTGCTTTATAAGCAACTGAAACCGCTACCTCGGGTGATTCAGCAATGATTTTCTTATCTAAGACAATCTTTGATACAATCACGTCCTCATCACCCTTATCACGAATTAATTTAGTGACTAAAGCGACTAATGCTCCCACAAATGGCAATAAAACCACTGTTGTTGCCACATTAAATGAGGCATGAGCAAAGGCAATCTGCATCATCTTATTTAAACCTAGTGTTAAACCAGCCCAATTAATATAAGAATAGAATAATGGAAAGATGATAATAAAACATATCGTACCAATTAAATTAAAACAGACATGGGCAGCAGCCGCTCTTTTAGCCGCAATACTTCCCCCAATACTAGCTAAGATTGCTGTTATCGTGGTCCCAATATTATCCCCAAATAAAATTGGTAAAGCACCTTGTAAATTAATAACACCTTCACTATATAACGTTTGGAGAATACCAATAGTTGCCGAAGAAGATTGAATAACTAAGGTCATTAACATTCCTAGACCGACTCCAGCAAATTTATTATTCGATAAAGTTACGGCTAGCTGTTCTTTAAAAATAGGCATTTCTGCTAAAACTTTTAAAGAATCCCCCATGGTCATTAAACCATAAAATAAAGCTCCAAAGCCTACTAATAACATTCCATAATGTTCCATTCGTGGCTTCTTAGCCAACATTGTCATAAAAGCCCCGACAATTAGAAAATATGGTGAATACTGTGTTAAATGAAAACCAATTAAAATAGCGGTTACGGTCGTCCCAATATTGGCACCCATAATAATACCCACAGCTTGGCGTAAATTCATTAAACCTGAACGTACTAATGAAATAGTTAAGGCGGTGGTTCCTGAACTAGATTGAATTAATCCCGTAACAGTTGCTCCGACAAAAACTCCCATAACAGGATTAGTAGTATAACGATCGATTAACTCTTTCATTCTATTCCCTGCTATCGCTTTTAAATTGTCCCCCATAGCTTTAATACCAAATAAGAATATTGCTAGTCCTGCTAATGCTTGTAAGCCATTAAAATGAACGGCTTGTGCTTGTTCAATAAATGCATTCATTGTTTTCCTCCCAATAGCATCTAAAATTCTTCAAAATCTAAATCAAATTCTAATTGATTATTTACATCATTATAATCAAAAACATCAACATCAATATCATCAGAATCATCATTTTTGTCAACATTCGTAACCATCATATCATTATTAAGCCCTAAATGTAAATCATTTATGATGCAAGCATCAATTATTTTTTCATTTTTTGCTAAATCAATACTTTTTTTCATACCCTCACCAATATTTGATAAAGGCGTATCGTAAGCTTTTAATAACTTAACGCGATAAGTATTATCAGTAATAAATATTTCACTATTACTGCTTAATAAGATGGTTTTTAAAGGATAATCAGGATTAGTTTTCTTATTCTTAATAACTAGCTTCCCTTTTGTTGCTCGTTTGGCTTTTTCAATTAAACTTAAAGGCATTCTTTTGGTCTGACCATTATCACAGATAATAAAAACTTGTTCCTTACTAATTGGTGAAGCACAAAGGCAACCAATTAAATAATCATCATTTAAACGCATTGCTTTAACACCACTTGCCCGTGGTGAAGTAGGTTGAAAATCATCTAAGTTAAATCTTAACATATAACCTTTATTACTAGTCAAAATAACATCATTAAGAGTATTAGTTACTTGATTATCAATAATTAAATCATCATTCTTTAATTTAAAGTATTTCATAACTTTATTATAACGACTAACCGCCAAATCTTTAAGATAAGTCGTTTTAATTAAACCACTTTTACTTGCACTTACTAAAATTAAATTATTATCAAAATTATCAATCAATAAAGCATTAACAACTTTAGCATGAGCTACGCCTTGAACATAATTATTTAAATGTTTACCAAAATCTTTCCATTTTGTTTCTAATAATTCATAAACAGGAATATAAGCATAAGTTCCATCATCTAAAAAGACTAATAGTTTATCAAGAGTACTTGCTTTCGAAATCGCAAAAATAAAATCATCTTCTTTACGAACAAACTCATCATTATTAGATTGATAAGATCTCATACTTGAACGTTTAACATAACCATCTTTGGAAATACTGATCATTACTTCAGCTTCAGTAATTAAATCTTCTTTATCAATATTAATCTCAACAATATCATTTTCAATCAAACTACGACGTTCAATAGTAAAAGCATTCTTAACCTCATTTAACTTATTAATGATTTCTTTATTTAATAAGCTACTATCATTTAATAATAAAGTTAAATGGTTTATCTTGGCTTGTAATTCTTCATATTCATTTTCTAAGACATTAATATCGGTATTACTTAAACGATATAATCTTAAATCAACAATGGCTTCAGCTTGAATTTGGCTAAAGGCAAATCTAGTTATTAAATTAGTGATACTATCACTACGATTAATACTTTTTCTGATAATATTAATTACTTCATCAATAACATCAACAGCTTTAATAAGACCAGCTACAATATGAATCCTTTTATTAGCAACCGCTAATTCATAAACACTTAATCTTGTTAAAACATCTTTTTGATGTTCAATATAAGCATCTAATAAAGGCATTAGCCCTAATAACATTGGTTTACGATTAACGATTGCTACCATATTAAAACTATAATAAATCTGTAAATCAGTATTTTTATAAAGATAGTTCAAGACTAATTTTTCATCAGTATCTTTTTTTAATTCAATAACAATACTCAAACCATTACGATCTGATTCATCACGAATGGCTACAAAACCATCAATTACTTTATCAGCTCTTATTTCATCCATCTTCTTAACCAATTCTGCTTTATTAACTTCATAAGGAATTTCACTTATTTTAATAATCTTAAAAGAACGATTTTCACTAACGTTAATCTTACCTCTAATGACAATCCGTCCTTTACCAGTTTGGTAGGCTTTCTTAATTTCATTACGACCTTGAATAATTCCCCCGGTACAAAAATCAGGCCCTTTCACGATCTTTAATAAATCATTTAATTCACAAGTTGGTTTATTGATTCGATAAATAGTAGCATCAATAATTTCTTTAAGATTATGAGAGGGAATATTGGTCGCATAACCAGCTGATATACCAGTACTACCATTAACAAGGATATTAGGGAAATAAGCAGGTAAGACCGTTGGTTCTAATTCAGTATCATCAAAATTAGGGGCAAATAAGACAGTATTTTTATTAACATTTTCTAATAATTGCATGGCAATAGGACTTAGACGAGCTTCTGTATAACGCATCGCCGCTGCTTCATCACCATCGATTGACCCATTATTACCTTGCATATCAACTAAAGGATGGTTTAATTTAAAATCTTGTGATAATCTTACTAAAGCATCATAGACAGAACTATCACCATGAGGATGATAATTACCAATGATAACCCCGACGGCTTTAGCCGATTTTCGATAACTTTTATCATGATGATTGCCTTCTTTAAACATCGCATATAATATTCTTCTTTGGACTGGTTTTAGACCATCACGGGCATCAGGAATCGCTCGATCTTGAATAATATATTTAGAATAGCGACCAAAGCAATCACCCATTACATCTTCTAAGGTCTTAAAATAGGTCTCAAGTGTTTCACTAAATTCTATACTCATTTATTATTAACCCCTTCAATTATTTTGGTATAATCATCTTCCATCGTAAAAATAACATTTTCATCAATCCATCTTCTTCTGGGCTCAACTTTATCACCCATTAAAACATTAATTCTTTTTTCAACTAATGCCATATCATCAATTCCTACTTGGATTAATTTTCGTTGGGTTGGATCCATCGTTGTTTCCCATAGTTGAGGAGCATTCATTTCTCCTAATCCTTTATATCTTTGAATTTCACCTTTACCATGTTTTTCAATTATACTTTGTAATTCTATTTCATCATAGGCATAAATAATCTTCTGTTTCTTCTGATATTTAAATAAAGGTGGACAAGCTAAATAAACTTTATCTTTTAAGAATAAATCTTTCATATATAAGTATAAGAATGTTAATAGTAATACTTGAATATGGGCTCCATCAGTATCAGCATCAGTCATAATTATAACTTTACCATAATTACAATCTTGAGCATTAAATTCACTACCTATTTCCCCACCGATAGTATTAATTAAAGTAGCTATCTCTTCATTTTTTAAAATATCTGCCAGTTTAGCTTTCTGAGTATTAATAACTTTCCCTCTTAATGGTAAAATAGCTTGATGTTTACGATCACGCCCTTGTTTAGCACTACCACCAGCTGAATTACCCTCAACAATAAACAATTCATTTTTATTATGATCTTTAGATTGGGCTGGTGTTAATTTACCACCTAAAATACGACTTTTAGCACTATCTTTCCCTTTACGGATATCTTCACGCGCTTTACGAGCAGCTTCACGAGCTTGACTAGCTTTTAAAGCTTTCTTTACTAATGTTTGTGAAAATTCTTTATGTTCTTCTAAATAAAAACGCATCTTATCATAGACAAAACTTTCTAAACTAGGTCTAGCAATCGGCGTTCCTAGTTTACCCTTAGTTTGACCTTCAAATTGGAGAATACCCTCAGGAACTCTAATCGAAACAATCGCACAAATACCTTCTCTAATATCAGTTCCTTCTAAGTTTTTATCTTTATCTTTTAATATTTTTTGTTCACGAGCATAGTCATTAAAAACTTTTGTTAAGCCTGTTTTAAAGCCAACCTCATGACTTCCGCCATCAACTGTTTTAACATTATTCACAAAACTTAAGATGTTTTCGGCATAACCATCACTATATTGCATCGCAATTTCAATATCAATATCATTATTACTACCTTCAAAAGCAATTATTTCTCCTAAAGAATGTTTCTCTTCATTTAAATAATCAACAAAACTAATAATTCCTTTTTCATAACAATAGTTTATCTCTTTTACTTCTACGTCTCGTTCATCTTTAATATTGATATCTAAGCCTTTATTAAGAAAAGCTGATTCTTGTAATCTTTGAATAATGATATTAAAGTTAAACTCAGTATTGGTGAAAATCTGTTCATCAGGATAAAAAGTTACTTTTGTTCCTGTTATTTTAGTATTACCTATTTTTTTTAATGGCGAACTAACTTTACCGCCATCTTCAAAAATAATTTCATATTCTTTATTATCACGTGCGACATTAACAATCATTTTTTTTGATAAAAAGTTAACGACACTAGCCCCCACACCATGTAAACCACCAGCACTTTTATAAGCACCATCTTGATTAAATTTACCACCAGCATGAAGAATCGTAAAAATGACTTCGGGGGTACTCTTACCACTTTCATGCATTGCGACTGGTATTCCTCGTCCATAATCACTCACACTTAATGAACCATCTTTATTAAGGACAACATCAATCTTATCACCAAACCCAGCTAAACGCTCATCAATGGCATTATCTACTATTTCCCAAACTAAATGATGAAGGCCACGATTATCAGTACTTCCAATATACATTCCTGGTCTTTTACGAACCGCTTCACGATCTTGAAGTATTTTAATACTATCTGCACCATAGTTAGTTTTATTATTACTCACAATAATTCTCACTCCTAACTGATATATTATATCACAATTATAAGCTAAATTATTTAAATAAAATGTTATGTTAATAATATAGTTTACTATTGTTAGTAATTAAAGGTATAATAAGAATGGTGATTAAATGAACATATTTTTAAATATTATTTTTATAATTAGCGGTTATTTAGTTGGTAGTATCCCTTTTGCTTTAGTAATTGGTAAGACTTTTTATCATACTGATATCAGAACTAAAGGCTCAGGTAATTTAGGGGGAACTAATATGGGACGAACTTTAGGTAAAAAAGCTGGTCTTAGTGTTATGATCTTAGATATTCTTAAAGCTTTTATCTTAGTTATGATTGCGAAATATCTTAATGAAATAGCTTCTTTAAATATTAATCCCTATTTAATTGGTCTAGCTTGCGTTATTGGACATTGTTATCCAATCTTTGCCGGTTTTAAAGGAGGTAAAGGTGTTGCTTGTGCCACTGGTTTATTATTAGCCTTAAATCCAATTTTACTATTTATAGCCATAGTTTTACTGGTTATTAACCTTAAAATTCATCATATGATGTCATTAGCTGTTATCATTACCGTCGGTATTTTAGTAGCATTATCTTTTATTTTCAATACCTTTGATAATGTTAAATATATTGTTTTATTATTATTCTTCTTTTTAACTTATCAACATCGTAGTAATATTAAAAGAATTATCAATAAAGAAGAAAACAAGGTAACTTGGATCTAAACTAGCTATAATAATATCAAGGCAAGATAATATATTTTTAATCAAAAAATATCTTAACAATACGAAAATGTATTGTAAGATATTTTTTTATACAATAATACTAATATTAAATTATTTATTTATTTTTGATAAACAATACTATAAGCTTTATCTTTTATTACTTCATTAATAATAACTTCTCTAAAACCAACTTTTAAGCCTACTGCTTTTAAGACCTCTAAAGAATATTTAATATAACCTTCATTAGCAACCGGTAACGTGTCAAGAAATTCTTTAGTATAAACACCATTCACAAAGATACCATTAGTTTTTAAAATACGATACATCTCTTGTAAGCCAAGTTCTAAATCATCCCAAAAATAGACGGTATTAATCGTAAAGACTTTATTAAAAAAATCATTTTCATAGCCTGTTTTTAAAGCATCACCAACCTTTAAAAACATTCTTTGTTCTTTGATAAAAGTATCATTTCTTTCATTAGCAAGTTCGACCATATCCGCTGAAATATCAATCCCATAAAAAAGACAATGATAATCATGAGCTAATCTCTCTAATAAATAACCATTACCAAACCCTATTTCAGCTACGACTTCATTATCTTGTAATGCTAATGATTTAATAGCTCCTTGATAAGGTCTTTCATTCTGCTTATTTAATATTGTTGTAGCAATCTTACCGGCTAAACCCTGAGGATTCTTAAATTGCTCTCTCATATTCTCATTAATACTCATTTTAAATTTCTCCTTTAATATAATTATTTGATATGATTTACATTTTTTAAATCATATCACAAAAAGACTTAAATATCATAAGTATTTACATTAATATTTAAGCCTTTTTAATTAATTATAAAAATAAGTAATTATTCTCTCTTTATGCTTAGTTGTTTAGCATTTCCAAACAACTTAGTATTATCAATATCTTTAAAACGAAACAAACTAATACTATAAAAATCTAATAAAGAAATCAATAGTAAATATCCGCCAAAGTTGATAGTAAACAATTGCCAAAGTTGATAGTTTAGATTATACTAATAACAGGTGATAATATGAATTCAAATTATTTAAAACGAATTTCTGATGAAAAACTAGCTCTTTTGCTTCTTGCAAAAGGCGCAGTTTTAATCGAAGGACCTAAATGGTGTGGCAAAACAAGTTCAGGTGAAGAAATGGCAAAGAGTGTTTTATATATGCAAGATCCCGACAATACTAAAGCTAATATCTTAATTGCTCAAACAAAACCATCTCTATTATTAGAAGGTGAAACACCAAGACTGTTGGATGAGTGGCAAGTAGCCCCAGAACTATGGAATGCTGTTCGTTTTGCAGTAGATAAACGACGATTACATGGACAATTCATTCTAACCGGATCAGTTATACCAACTCGTACTGAAGATATGCACACCGGGACAGGCCGCATTGCTAGAATGAAAATGCGTACCATGTCACTATTTGAATCTGGTGAATCTAATGGAGAAGTTTCGCTACGTGATTTATTTGATGGTATAACCAGTATTAATGGTAAATCCAGCCTAACCATTGAGAAATTAGCCTTTACTATTAATCGTGGTGGTTGGCCTGAAGCAGCTTTAGAACAGAGTGAAAAGATTGCTATAAGCATTGCCAGTGATTATCTTGAAGCTGTTGCAAATGAAGATATATCTAAAGCTGATGGAGTTGAAAAAAATCCCGATCGAGTCAAAGCTCTCATTCGCTCTCTTTCACGTAATATTTCTAATGAAGCTAGAACAGCAACCATTCTTAATGATTTAATTATTAATGATGAGTCCTTATCACAAGCTACAGTCAATCAATATATTGCAGCTCTTAAAAAAATTCATGTCATTGAAGATCTGCCCGCTTGGAGTGCAAAATTACGTTCTAAAACGGCTATCAGAACAACTGCAAAACGTCATTTTACCGATCCTTCCCTTGCAGCAGCTTCCCTACGGGCAACACCAAAACGACTCCTTGCCGATCTCAATACATTTGGTTTTCTGTTTGAATCGCTTTGCATTAGAGATTTAAGAATTTATGCTGATAGTATCGATGGTGCAGTTTATCATTATCGCGATAAAAATAATCTTGAAATCGATGCTATAATTCAGCTTGCCGATGGTCGATGGGGGGCAGTGGAAATAAAACTAGGCGCCTTTGAAATAGAATCAGCTGCCCAAAATCTATTAAAGTTGAAGTCGATTGTGGATACAAAAAAAATGAACGAGCCTTCATTCCTTATGGTATTAACCGGTACTGAGTATGCTTATCAATTAAAAAATAGTGTATGGGTTGTGCCACTTGGCTGCTTAAAAAATTAGTCATAATTTAAATTAATACCCGACTTATTAGTTTATAAGTTAAAACCATCAACTATAAAAGTTGATGGTTTTTAATTATTAAGTATCTTATAAAAAATTGTTATTTATTCCTAATAAATATGATACTTTATATTTAAAATAGTAATGCTTTAATTTTTATAAATACAAACTACATTGTTAAATAAATATAATATTATTTTATTATGCAATTAATTAATATAAATGTTTTTCTTATAAATCATACAATTAAATGTAATATCAGTGCCTTAGTTTCTAAATATTTTTTTCCTGTTTTAATTATTTAAGAATCATTCAAGATAGCAAATTCTTTTAAAAGAAAAGTTACCTTAGTATAATAGACTAAGTAAGAACAAATAAAGTGTAAGTTATCTTAAATTTAAAACATCTAAACTTTTATTATATAAAAAAAGTGAACGAATTCACTGTTTTTAGATGCGCTCTGCAAAGCAACACCGCTATTAGTTGTAAATTATATCATATTAAACTCATAACTTAATAGTTAAGCTTTAAATTTTTTAATTCTTGAATTGAAATTAGAAGTTGTCCACACAAATATTTGATGCCCTAATTAATTAGCTCGAATATCTTCCTCATTCTTCACACATTTAAATTTAATATCGGTACTTATAGCTTCAAAATGTTTTTTTTCTGCTTTAATTTTTGCAGATTCATGAGGTCGTAGCTGATCATCATTGACATCACCTTTAGTTTCGATAATAAAGTATAATGTTTGTTCATCGTCTTCTTCATAAAGCATTGCCCAATCTGGATTATAAGTTCCAAGCGGAGTACGGATTTTGAACCAATTTGGCATTTTTATATAAAACTTAACTTTTTAATCTAGTTCTGCTTTACGAGCAAATTCTCGTTCTACTTCAGAATCTGTCACAATATACTCGTACAAAGTCTTAGCTTTATTTTTATCAGCTTCAACTGAGTTGCCATTCACGCCTAAATATGCATTTACTGTTTCTGATGTAAACAAAAATTGTTCATAAGCATCATCAATTTTAGTATATTTAATACCATCTACAATTAATTGGTTTTTATGTTTATTAATAATCTTAGCTGCTTGATTCATATAAATTAAAGGATTATTTTTGAACTGATCTAAGTTAGTTGTTGATTGTAAAATTGCAACAATAGTCTTTCGTGTTAAACTAGTCTCGTTTTGTAAGTAAGTAATAATATCCGGTAATTGATATCTAGCATTAGGTGTCAAACTTGTATTATACTCGCCAACAAGTTTAGCAACAATACCTGCTACATCCATTTTAATGGCACTTCTCTTATATAAATAAGTTGCCCTATGAGTTTGTATATCTTTAATGCCCACAAGAGAAGAAGTACCATTAACAGCATTAGATATAAGCTCTTCTGAATTAAAATCAATACGATAAGTAGTTTTATATTTAATCTTATCCCAAAGTTTTATAAAGTTTTCTGGCAAAGCCTCTTTAATAACTTTAACTTCTACTTTTTCTGACGCATTTTTAATCTTAAGACTCTTGGTTTTTGAATTAGTAACTTCTAAAATCTGGGGAACAATATCTTTAAACTGTTCACTGACTCTAATATCCTCATTTTTGATTGCCATCCTTAAGCAATCAGTAGCCTTCCCATAATCATCAATATATCCATTATCTTTAAATTCAGTAATTAACTTGGTTGAATTTTCAATACCAAGAGTTTCTTTATCTCCTGTTATATCATCAAAATTAACAACAATAGTAGCAAAAGTATCATTATCAAATATTTCAAATAAAAATCCATCTTCTTCATACTCTTTTTGGAGTCCTTCAGTACTGTTTGGCAAACTCAAATTCGGTGCGAATTGACTCTCTCTCGACTACACGGTTAAGAAATAAGCAGCCATTTCAGTTTTCAAAGCTCCCATTGCTGTCCTCTATGGATAGTGAGGAGAGTTTTTCCTTTCCTCTGGATTGGAGGACGAATATGCCTATTTTATAAAAACAACAGATTGTGCGCCTCGGGGTCAAGGTTTGAGATATGGCAAAATAGCCACAGAACTTGTAATAGGCGAAAACATGGTTAAATCCTACTGCCGTCCAAACCTTAAGGCGCAAGACGAAAAGCAAATTTGCAGTTGCTTGCAATGCGGCGTGTCACTTATACGTCTACCCCACAAACGGCAAAAAAATTCTGCTCCGATAAATGCCGTATGGAATGGTAGAACGAACATCCTGAAACGTTTACTCGTAAAGCAGTATACTCTTTCACTTGCAAGGTCTGCGGAAAATCATTTACAGCCTATGGCAACTCAAAGCGCAAATACTGTTGCAGGCTTGCTCCGTCATATCAAGGAGGACCGCACGAATGAGTAAACAAGATGAGTTTCTCCACAATAAAACAGCGTTGTCGCTATTCAGAAAATTGCTTGCGGACAGCGTTATAACCGCTGACGTCCTATGATGATTGACACAAAACTTGCCGATAAGTATGGCTTGTTTTCGGGTAGTATTTATCGGGAAAATGACTTGTTATATACCTCGAAATGAGTGATATATATAGGTAACGATTATTAAATAAGGAGTTGCCTATGAAGCAAAATGTACAAAAAATAGAACCTACGAAGGTCAAATCAAAGCAGCTGTGCGTAGTCGCCAATGCCCGCGTGCCACTGGATAAAGAAACAATGTTGTACTCGCTCGCCACACAAGTTTCTCATACAGCAAGCAAAATCAAGTAAACCCCGAGTGGGAATACGGTGGTGTTTACGCTGATGGGTAAACGCCTTATGGACAAAACCCCAAAAAGCCCGTGAACGTCTGAGTTATCGGCATTCACGGGCTTTTTCCTTTTTATAATTTGCTGACGCTTAGGAACAGTGAAAGCATAAAAACAAACAAGACATACTATTCCGTATCAAATTCGCCTTCCAACAAAAATTTACGCAAGCATTTATCAAATTCAATGTTTATCTTTTTTGGCGATAGCGTTTCACCTTGTTGCTGTTCAAAGTGGGCTTTTACCTTTTCTCGATCCGCCGTGTCTTTCAGCTTGCCATACTGATTATATTCGTTGATGTTGCTATCAGTGAGCTTTAGGCTCATCATCTCACGCAACTGCGCTTCATCAAGCCCGAAAATGCTCGATACCTTATGGATTTGGTCGGCTTTGGCTTTCGCCTGATATTCCGTAATGTAGTCGCGCAGGGTCTTACTTTCTTCGGGGCTTACTTCGCCGCGCTGAATATCATGCAAGAAGATATTGGCGTATTTTTGCTCTTCCTGTGTTAGCGTGGCAAATGTTTTATGCAGGTCGTTAAGCGCTTGCTCTACCGCATCGCCTTCCACAAGCGCCCGCAGGTATTTAGTAAAGCGAGCATTCATATAATCGGTATCGATTTTGCCTGTGTCAATCTCGGTCAGATGCCCATCAATTTCAAAAGGAACATCTTCATTGCCGTCGCCCTCGCCTTTACCGCTGAAAAGCTCTTTATAACGCTGTGCCAAAATAAGATATGCGGTCTGGTCAAAGTATACGGTAATGGTGTAGTTATGCCCATGTTCGTCTTTGAAACTATATTCAGATGTTTCCCACTTGAAGCCCTGAATCTCGGCGGCTTCAAGATGCTCGTTAAGTGTCTTGAACAGATTGGCGAACATACCGCAGGCTTCTATTTCGTCAGGGTTTTTCTCAAAATTGGGAACGCCCGCGTCTTCAAATACCTTTTTTATTTCCGCAAATATCTCATTGAGGGCGTTCAGGTTCTCGTGAAGTCGCCCTACAAACAGCCCGGCGGGTCTGTTGCCAGAATATAACGCCACCGCCTCGTCGATAAGGCGTGTCATCGTGTGTGGCTTGCGGTAATAGAGGATTGTCCCGAAAGGCTTATCGGGTCCAAACAGACGGTTAGTGCGGGAGAACGCCTGAATGATGTTTTCGAACCGCAGGATTTTGTCCATATACAGCGTATTGACCCACTTGGAATCAAAGCCCGTCAACATCTGATCGACAACGATAAGCAATCCTATTTGTTTTTCAGACTGGGACTCAATGCGTTTATACTGGTCTTTGTGCGCAAGTCGTGCCGCCACGTCCTTTTTGAACTTGGCGTGATTTGCAAGGTCAAAGGTCTGCTCATAGCGGGCGTTATAGTCAGTGACGATTTCAACAAGTCCGGCTTCTTTGAATGTCGTGGTTGCACCATCGCCATTATCGATGTTCGGGTCGAAAAGGGCTGTGACTTTAAGGGTGGGACATTGCGCCTTAATAATGCGATAATAGGCTATGGCTTCGGGAATGCTTGAAGTCGCAAAAATGGCGTGGAATTTCTCGCCGTGGCTGTATTGTGTCCAGCCCGCCAAAATATCCTTCACCACCATTTCTCGATGTATGTCTTGGTGGTACTGGGTGGCGGGTAGATAGTCCTCGATGCCTTTAACGTAAGTTTTTACATTGTCATAGTAGCCCGCCATCTTCACTTTGGAGGAATCCATAAAATTATAGTAGATTGCGGATTTAGCGGGGTCGGCGATAGCCTCTAAGACCGTCGTCGCTCTTGCCTCTTCCAAAGCAACGGCGGTGCGTAAGTCTCTGTCATTGAATGTCGTAACCATATAGGGGTCAAAACCCAGCACGTTTTTATCCCGAATACCGTCGGCGATGGAGTAGCGATGCAGTTCGTCGCCGAAAACGGTGGCGGTCGTGTTTCCTTTACGTTCGTTCTCCTTATAGATAGGTGTCCCTGTAAAGCCAAAGAAGATAGCTCCGGGGAAAGTGTTTTTTATCGTGATAAGCATATTGCCAAAAGTGGAACGATGCGCTTCGTCCACGATGAATACGATGCGCTTACCCGTCATAATTTCGAGGTCTTTGGCGTTCATGCCATCGTCCTCTTTGATGTTGCTCATTTTCTGAATGGACGTGACAATCAGAGTATTAGCAGGGTTCGGGTTTTTCAACTTCGCGATAAGCACCTGCGTATTTTCGGTAGCCTGCACGTCGTCATTCTCTTCGGCAAAGCCTTTATACTCTTTCAGGCTCTGAGTTCCGAGTTCGATTCTGTCCATCAAAAAGATAACCTTGTCGGCATCCTTGCTATTGGCGATAAGTTGTGCGGACTTGAAGCTGGTCATCGTCTTGCCGCTGCCGGTCGTATGCCACACATAGCCGCCGTAAAGATGGTCTTTTTCATCCCACTTGGTTTTTGATACCTTGTCGGAAATGGCAGAGGCGGCGTAATACTGATAACTGCGCATGACCTTCAAAATACCGTCGCTGTCGTCGGGTACGGTGTAAAATCCGATAATCTGGTGTGCCATAGGAATGGACAAGAAGTACGATGCGATACTTTTCCAATCATTCACAGGCTCGTTATTGAAATCCGCCCAATGAAAATAGAAATCAGGGTTAAACTTGCCGTCGAGTCCGGGGTTAGCGAAATAGAGCGTTTCGTCCGGGTTCATAGCAACGAACACCTGTACGAGGGCAAATAATCCGCTGAATATGCCTTCGCGGGCATATTTCTCAATTTGATTTGCCGCTTGTGACACGGGGATACCGCTCTTTTTCAGTTCGATATGAATGACCGGCATTCCGTTGATGAGCAACATCAAGTCGCCACGACGGTCATTTAGAATGCCGCGGGTGGGAAACTTCGGTTGCTGCGCAATCTGATAGCGGCTCTGACCTGCGGCGATTTCACGGCGGTCGTAAATTTTGAGGCTGACCTCAAGACCGAAGTGCAGTTCATCATCAGGATTGTCACGATTGATGGATACCGTCTTGCCGTTGATAAAGCCGTTGAGTTTCAGCGGCGTTCGCAGCGTGGTGATTTGCTCGATAATCTGCTGCATTTCGCCCGCCGTCAACGGTTGGTTGTTCAGGCGATCTTGTTCGCGGTTGTTATCGAAGAGGATTTTAGCCCAGTTGTCTATGAGGTCTTGCTCTGAGGGGTTTTTGAGAACTTCCGACTCCCAACCCTTGGTGAACAACACCTTAATAAGGGCATCCTCAAATTCGCGTTCGCTATTAAATGTATTCACTCCACATTCCCTCCTGTTATATCATCTTCCTGCTCGTAGTAGTAGGAATAGTCAACGCCTTCCATAAAGACCTCGCGGTCGTTTATCTTATCCGTCAGGGCGGATTTCAAAAGCGCCTTGATTTTATCTGTGTTCATCGTGCTTTCACGCATTGCGTCAAGATAGCTTTTCTTGTCTATCCGACTCCAGTCAACGCAAAGTTTGAGGTTCTTTTTCAAAATCAAGTCAAGCCAAATGCGGGTGCTTCGACCGTTGCCCTCCATAAAGGGGTGAGCGACATTCATCTCGGCATATTTGTCCGCGATTTCGTCAAAGGTCGTCTCGGGCATTGCTTCGATGGTTTTCAGCGTGTTATCCAAGAACTGTACGGGCGCAAAACGAAAACCACCCTTTGCGATATTCAGCTCGCGGACTTGTCCCGCAAAGTCGTACAGCCCGCCAAATAGATAGCCATGAATCTGCTGCAAACCTTTAATGCTGCCGACATCAAGCGTATCGAGCAACGAACTGTCGAAAAGCGCGTAAGCCTTGGACTTGCTCTTGCCGTCAATGGTTTCGTCGCTGTATGTGAACCACTCAATAAAGCGGTTTGCTTTTTTGCTTGGGAAATTTTTGGCAAGTTCAATAATGCCTTTATAATCAAGGCA
>JAITPW010000065.1 GCA_031289255.1 Bacilli bacterium | reverse complement strand
AACAGCACTAAAAACAACTATAATTGGTGCTAAAAGCATATCTTTTAAAGATAGCTTATTTTTAATAGCTCCCGCAAAATAATTACTTAAATAAATAATTAAAGCAATTTTTAAAAACTCAACTGGCTGCAGAGTAATATTAACTAAAGGAATTCTAATCCAAGCTTTAGCTCCACTTTCTGCGGCAAAGAAAATAGTTGCAATCATCATCGCTATTATAATCAAAAATATTTTATTAAAATTACGATTTAACCATTTCTGATTATATTTATTATTAATAGTAGTCATTAGAAAAAAACCAAAGATAATAAAAACAAATATTTTACCGATCTCAAAGAAGAATTTAATAGCTCCATACTTAAGCCAAACACTAGCATGAGCACTAACAACCATAATATATCCAAAAAGCGTTAAAAAGATAACAACCCCAAATATTGTTTTATCTAATAATTTTCTTTTACTATCCATAAACATCACCTTACATGATATATATTCTACCTTATTTTAAATTAAATTAAAAGTCTATACGCAAAAGTATGTTATAATATTAAAGGTGATTTTAAATGAATGATATTAATAAAGCAAAATTTATAAGTAATGAAGATATAATTATGGAACCAAATGACATCTTAAAAACAACATCAGTTCCAGTAAAAATACCTTTGAGTAGTGAAGATAAACATCTTTTAAAGTTATTATATAATCATGTCAGTAATTCGCAAGATGAGGAATATTGTAAGAAATATAATATTAGATCAGCTGTTGGAATTGCGGCTATTCAAATAGGTATTAATAAAAGGCTATTGGCTGTAAAAACTAAATTAGATGATGAAAATATTTTTAAATATGCGCTTGCTAACCCTGTTTATCTTTATAAATCAAAGCAAATGTGTTACTTAAATCCTACGGAAGGATGTTTATCAGTTGATGATACTAGATATCAAGGATTAGTTCCTCGTCATTATCATATTCAAGTAGAAGGTTTTAATTTACTAACTAATAAAAAAGAAATTATTGATGTTAAAGGTTTTAATGCGATTGTCTTACAACATGAAATGGATCATTTAGATGGTATCCTTTATATTGATCGTATTAATAAACTTGATTTTAATTATAAAAAAGATGATTGGATCGCTGTATAAATATTAAGAAACCCCTTATTTATCGATAAGGGGTTTTTAGTTATAAGATAATTAATTTCTTAAAATAATATTCAATTTATTTTGTAATTCCTTTAAAACTTTATTTATTAAATTATTAATTTCAAGCTCATTTAGATTCTCATTATCATTACCTATTTCTAAAGACAGAGCCATAGAATAAGTATGTTCTGGTAGTTCTTGACCATAATATAAATCAAAAATCTTAACATCTTTAATTAATTTATTATTTCCTTGTTTTACAACCTTAATAATTTCATTAGCATAAATATCATTTGGAACTATTAAAGAAAGATCACGATAAACTGATGGTATTAAAGATAGTCCTTCATATTTATTAATACGACCTTTATTAGTACTTAATAAACTTAAATCAATCTGAGCAATCAAACATTCATTTAATTTCTTTTCTTGAGCTAAGCGAGGATGTAATTGACCAAATACCCCAATAATTTTTTTATTCATCGTTATATAAGCACTCTTTTTAGGATGAAGAAAAGGATGATCTTTAGCAACTGGTTCAATTAAAACTCTTCCATAATAAAATCCTAATTTAGCAAGCCAATCAAAAATTAAAGCTTTCATAATATAAAAATCAGCTTTCAGAGCTTGATTATGCCAATTACCTTGATAATAATTACCTATTAATCCTAAAGATAAATAAGTTTTTTCTTTATTATCAACAAAGACATGACTTATTTCAAATAATTGTTGATCATTAATCTGATAAGATTTATTATACTCAATACATTCCACTAAACTTGTTAATAAATTATCTCGATAAATCATTCTTTCATTATTTAAAGGATTATAAAGCTCTTTATAATTTTTTTCTAAACTAAATTGATCTAATTTACGAGCATTACTTAATTGATAAGTTATAATTTCATTTAATCCAAAATCATTAAGTAATTTTTTGGTATGATTAACTAAGGTTTGAATATTGCTTAGAGGATGATCATTAATTTCTTGAAGAGGTAAACTAGCAATAATATTTTCATAACCATATACTCTAATTATTTCCTCTATTAAATCAACATCAATTTCAACATCTTTACGATAACTAGGAGGATATGCTATTAAAGTACTATCTTCAATTTCAACTTTAAACGACAATCTTCTTAAAATCGCCACACATTCTTCAAAAGCAATCGTAATACCCAATACTTTCGTAATTTTTTCATGCGTTAACTTAATTGGCTTTGCTTCATATTTTAAATAATTAACTTTATTAATAGCATCACATTTTACATTTAATAATTCTTCCATTATTTTAATGGGAAATTCCAGGGTATAAGAATTAACTATTTTACTAAAACGGACACTAGCTTCACTAAATAAATCTAAACGTCGAGCAGTATTACGAACACTAACATGTGAAAAAGCAGCTGATTCAACTACAATATTCTTAGTATTCTCATCAATACATGATGACTTAGAACCAATAACACCAGCAATAGCAACTATTTCATCACCATTAATAATCAATAAATCATCTTTCGTTATCTGATATTCTTTATCATCTAAAGCTAAAAAATGTTCTTCTTCAAGTCCTTTTTTAATAATAAATTTTTTACTTTTTAACTTATCAGCATCAAAAGTATGAACAGGATTACCAGAAATAACCATCGCCATATTACCATCATCTACAATATTAAAACGAGGTTTAAAACCAAGCGCATATAACATTATCTTATTTTCATAACTTCCCTCTTGAGCATTTAAATTAGTAAAAGTAAAAAGACCATATGATAAACAATCTTCACTTTCAATATTAATATGATAAAGACCCTCTTGTTTTTGTTCAATATTTTGTTCAACATCAAATAAGGTCGTATTTAATAATCCCGCTACTTCAATTGCTAGAGCATAAATACTATAAATGTCTGAACGATTAGGGGTTAATGAAATATCTAAAATAAAGTCATTGTAGCCTAGTGTCTTTAAAGCTTCAGCTCCTAGTTGATACTCATGATCTAATACTTCAATTCCGGCTAATTGTTCGTGAGTTTGAAATTTACTAGGAATACCTATTTCACTTAATGAACAAATCATTCCATTAGACTCCACGCCCCCTAAAGTAACCTTCTTTATTACCGGTACTTTAGCATAATCTAATTGACATCCTGGTCTTGCTACAATTACATACATATCTTGGCCAACATTTTTAGCACCACAACATATTTTTAAAGTTTCATTCCCAACATCGGTTAGACAAACTGTTAGCTTATCACTATTAGGATGAGGATAAGCTTCCTTAACATAACCAATTACTAGATCACTACCCTGAGCTAAGGCACGAACATTTTCAACCTCTAAGCCAGCATTGGTTAGAATATCACCTAATTCAAAAGGATCAATTCCTTTTAAATCGACATATTTATTTAATAATTTATAACTTACAATCATATTTCCACCTACTTTATCTTATCAAATTGTTTTAAGAAATTTAAATTATTATTATAGAATAATCTAATATCATCAATACCATATTTAATCATCGCTACTCGTTCAACACCCATTCCAAAAGCAAAACCTTGATAAACATTACTATCATAACCACAGTTATCAATAACATTAGGGTGAACTTGTCCAGCTCCTAAAATCTCAATCCAACCAGTTTGTTTACAGACACTACATCCTTGACCATGACAGACATGACAAGTAACATCAACTTCAACACTTGGTTCAGTGAAAGGAAAATAACTAGGACGAAATCTAATCTTCGTATTACTACCAAAGATATTCTTTGCAAATAATTCTAAAGTTCCTTTCAAATCAGCTAAACTAATATTTTTATCAATAACCAAACCTTCTATTTGCATAAATTGATGAGAATGAGTTAAATCATCTTCATCACGACGATAAGTCTTTCCTGGGACAATTACTCTAATTGGTCCATCAGGGGCATTAGCTTCCATCGTACGAGCTTGCATTGGTGAAGTATGCGTTCTCAGCAATTCTTCAACACTAAAATAAAAAGTATCTTGCATATCACGAGCGGGATGGTCTTTAGGAATATTCATTTTTTCAAAGTTATATTCATCACTTTCAATTTCATTACCTTCAATAACAGCAAAACCTAAAGAATTAAAAAAAGACTCAATTTCATTTCTTGTAATTGTTAAAGGATGAAGAGTCCCACTATTAAATTCCATACCTGGCAAATATATATCAATAGCTTCATTATTAATATCATCATTTATTTTCTTTTCTATTAAAAATAATTCTTTTTGTTTAATAATAATTTCAATATATTCTTTTAATTGATGAACTTCTTGTCCAATTTGACGTCTTTCTTCAATAGTTTTATCTTTCATATCTTTAGTAAGTAAAGTAATACGACCCTTCTTACCAAATATTGAAACTTTTATATTTTGTAAGTCATTTAAAGAATTAACATCATTAATCATATTAGTTAACTCTTGTTTCAATTCACTAATCATCTTTAATCACTCCTATTTTGGTATTATATCATTTTTTAGATATTTAATAAAGTCGATAATTATATAATATAGGTTATTACATAACTAGAGTCTTATTTATTAAAATAAACAATGATCATTAAAGTATCCTAGTAATAATAAAAAACCCCTTAAAGGGATTTTTTATATAGCTTTCATGAATTTATCTTTTAAAATACGATATTCTTCTTCAAGCTCAATTGCTCTTTTGGCTAAAGCGACAATACAACGTGATCTGTTACCATCATAATCTTTGTCTGCCATAGTATTAAGCTTTTTTAATTTCTCTTCATTAATACTTATTAGAACTTTTGACATTTTTTAACCTCCATATAATCTATTACTTAAAATATCTGCTTTTATTATAAGATTTTTTTATGATTAAAGCAATATATTTTGCATTATTTCTTAAATATATTTACACTCTCGCTTAATATATCAGTATAGTATGCAATGAATATGCCATAATTTGTCATCGGAATATGATGTTTTTGGGCAATATTTATCCTTTTTCTTAATATTTCTGCACTTAACATACAACTACCACAATGAATGATAAAATCATATTTATTTAAGTCTTCTGGAAAATCATGCCCCATGTAAAAATCAAAAGTAATATCCTTTTTGATTAAATCTTTCAACATATTAGGAATTTTAATCCGACCAATATCTTCATGAGATGCATTATGAGAACAAGATTCCATTAGAAGTATGTGGGCATGATCCTTTAGATTATTAATTTTAGCAACACTTTCTATAAAATAAGCTAAATCACCTTTTTGATGAGCTTGTAAAATAGAATAAGATGTTAGCGGAAAACGTTGATGATTAATGGTACTGACAATTTTAAAAGCTTGTGAATCAGTAACGATTAAGCCAATATCATGATGATGATCTAAATAATCAGCTAACTCACTTTCTTTTAAAACTACTGAAATGATATCAGTATCTAAACATTCTCTAATTAATTGCATCTGCGGCAATATTAATCTTCCCTTAGGAGCTTCACTATCAATTGGAATAACATGAACAATATTAGGATATGCTAAATCAATATCATCTAATAATAATTTATCTTTTTTAATAAGTAAGCTCTTTAAGTGCTTAGTAAGTTCTTTAATCGTAGTTTCTTGCTTTACACTCACAAATAAAGATTGGGGATATGTTTGTTTTAAGTTATGTAATTCTTCATCATTTAATAAATCAATTTTATTAAAGACTAATAATTTATCATCAGTAATTTTATGAAAATCATCTAGTTTAATATTAGTACAATCACATACATAAATTAATAGATTAGCTCTTTTAATAGCTTTTTTAGTTTTATTAATTCTTAATTGACCTAATTCACTATTATCATTTAAACCAGCAGTATCAATGATGTTAATAGGACCAACATCTAATAACTCATATCTTTTAACAACTTCATCAGTTGTTGTTCCAGCTATTGCACTTACTATTGATATTTCTTGATTAGTTAAAACATTAATTAAATGTGATTTACCAACATTAGTATCACCGATAAAAACAATAGTCGGTATCAAAGAAGGAATCTTACTAGACATATAAATCTCTTTCACCATTTTCAATTCGATTAAAGAATTGTTGAACTTTAGCTTTAATTGATTCATTTTTAATCTTATTAATTTGGTCTAATAAGAAAGGATATGCTAAATCATAAAATTCTTGATCTTTACTATCCAAGGCATATTCTAAACAAGTTAATATCGCATTAGGATGACACATTTCTGCTATTTTTAAAGATTCAACTTGATCATGAAATTCTTGTCCAGTTCGTCCCATCCGATAACAAGCTGTACAGTAAGATGGTAAATTACCATGTTTAATTAAATCCTTCATCGTATCTAATAAATTTAAATCATCCTCTAATTCAAATTGAGACATACTATGTTCAGCATCTTCATATCCTCCTACACTCGTTACAGAATTAGCTGATATTTGTGAGATACCTTGATTAATTAAACGCATACGCATATCATGACTTTCACGAGTAGATACAATCATTCCAACAAGTGGTTTAGCAACCCTTACAATTGAAACAATCTTCATAAAAGTCTCATCATCAATCGTATTATAAGTATTTAAATCGACACCTTCAGCTGGTTTAATACGTGGAAAAGAAATAGTATGGAATTCTACGCCAAATTCTTTTAATAACTCTTCATCATGAATCATTAAAGCAATTAAATCAAAACGATAATCATCACTTAATCCAAACAATACTCCTCCTCCAACATCATCAACACCGCCTTGAATTGCTTTGTGATGAGCATATAATTGACGATTATAATCACCTTTTAAAGAATTACCATGCAATTCTTTATATTTATCATAATCATAGGTTTCTTGAAATAATATATAAGTTCCAATTTCTGCTTCACTTAAACGTCTATAATCTTCAACAGTCGTTGCAGCAATGTTAACATTAACTCGTCTAATATCACCTGAAGCATAGATTGTTTTGATAACATCACAAACATAATCAATATCACAATTAATCGGATCTTCACCAATTTCAATTGCTAAACGTTTATGACCTATTTTTTCTAAAGCTTTAACTTCTTTAGCTACTTCTTCTAGTGAAAGACGATATCTTTCAATATTATTAGTATGTTTAAAACCACAATAAGTACAATTATTAACACAGTAATTAGACAAATATAGAGGTGCAAATAAAACAACACGATCTCCATATATCGTTTTCTTTAAATCAAATGAAATTTGATGAAGACGTTCTAATTGTTTTTTATCTTTGATATTGATTAATATAGCAACATCTTCATGACTTAAACCCTTTTTTAAACTAGCTTTATCTAATACTTTTTCAATATCATCATAGCTTGCTTGCTCTGTTTCTTTAATTAAATTTTTAATATAATCTTGATTAATAAAATTATCCATTATTATTTCCTTTCATTTCAATATTATGACCAACTGAAAAATCAATAATCATTCCTGCTTTCATAATATCACTTTTAATTAATTTTAAATATTCATGTGATTCATCACCTAAATAAGATTTATTATTGTATAAAGTATAACTTTGCCGTTTATCTAAATCTGATAAATTTATCATAATAACATTACATCCTGATTGTAATGCTTTTAAACGACCAAGCTTATCTAATGAAGAAGTTGCTGTCGTTGAAGGAATTAATGCTTTAGGACAAATTAAACGAGCTATACTATATAATAATAAGATATGATCTAATGTACCATTAGGTTGATTCTTAAATGGGGTATCAACATGACTCATATAAGGTCCCATCCCAATCATCGCTGGTTGAAAATTTTGAAGAAATAATAAATCAGTTGCTAAATCTTCATTTGTTTGAAAAGGACTGCCAATCATTAAACCAGCCCCAGCTTGATAACCAATAGCTTTTAAATTATGTAAACAATTCATTCTATTTGCTAAGCTCATATCAACAGGATGCAATTTTTGATAATGGTTATTACTAGCACTCTCATGTCTTAATAAATAGCGATCAACTCCACAATCAAATAAATTCTGATAACTATCTTTATTTTTCTCACCTAAAGATAAAGTAATAGCAATCCCTGGACAAAGTTCTTTTATTTTAACAATAATATCTTTTAAAATATCATCAGTATAATATAAATCTTCGCCACCTTGCATGACAATGGTATGATATCCATTTTGATATGCTTGAGTAGCTATGCTAATTATTTGATCTTGGCTATAACGATATCTAACTACTTTATCATTAGACTTTCTAATACCACAATAAAAACAATTTCGTTGACAATAATTACTAATTTCAATTAATCCTCTAATAAAAACGCTATTACCATAAATCTTATTTCTGGTTAAACAAGCTTTTTCTTGAATAATAGGTAATAATTGATAATTTATATTATTAAGAAACCATAAAAAATCATCATAATTTTTTTTATGCCCCATATCTAAATCATTAATAAAATCTAAAACCTTTATTTTTAAATCTTGAGAAATTTCATTATTAAAATTTTTCAATATCATTAAATCACTCCTTAACTATTATAGCATTAAAAACATGATGATTGAAAACAATATACATAATTATTATAATCATTATTTTATTTCATATTTATTATAATAAGCATCAATAAATAAATCAGTAAAATGCTTATTTAAATACTTAACTAAATATTCAACAAAGATAAGCTCAGCTTGATGAGAAATATCAATTAATGTTAATTTATTTTCATAAGCATAATTTATTTCATGATGTTTAAATTCACTAGAAATAAAAACATCAGCTTTTTCTAAAATAATTTCATCAATAAAACTACCACCTGCCCCCAACACTAGAGCTCCTTTAATAAGTTTATTTTGATGATGATATATTCTAATATTGAGATCATTAATATGAGCTAATTTATCATAAAGATAATCATCAGTATCAAAATATAAAATATTGTTTTTTATATAATAATGGTGATAATTTAATTTTAAATAGAATTGATAATTCATCCCATAAGGATGATTATCAAAACTAGTATGCATTGCATAAACAGCAATCCTTTTACTCAATAAGCGCTGATAAATATTTCTAATATAATCATAAGAATTAAGATAAGAATTAAAGATTAAAGGATGATGAGTAATAATTAAATCAATATCATTATTAATAGCATATTGACATACATCACTAGTTATATCAAGACAGACTAAAATCCTCTTCGTATCTTCATTAATTATTTGTATACCTGAATTATCCCAATTATTTTGATAACTTAATGGGAAATCATTTTCAATTAACTTGATTAATTTATTAGTTTTCATAGATATAATCCTCAATTATCTTTATCTTATTTTTAATGTCTTCATATTTAGGAATAGTATTATTTAGCTTAAGTAAGATATTTTGATATTTCTTAAGATCTTGTTGCATTTTTTTTATTAACAACTCATCTCTTATTAATAAATTATGCTTTCCATAATTTAAGGCTAATTCTGAATAGTCTTCATAATTATCTATCTTATTTTTTTTGACAATAATTATTTCATAAATAACATCTCGTTCTTCAACTAAACATTCATCAATAATTACAAAATGATTTTTCAATAAAAACTTTCTTAATCCAATACTATTATTTTGAGGTTGTAAGATAAGTTCTTTATTATCTAATAAACTAAGTTGGGCAGCTATAATATTACTGATAATGTTCCCACCCATGCCAGCAATAATAACCGTATCAAAATAATAACTATTCATAACTTCTAAACCATCACTTATTAAACAAGTTAAGTCAATATGATATTTCAATGCATTATTTTTAACACTACTTAATGGTCCTTCCCTTAAATCAAGAGCATAGGCTTGTTTAATAAGTTTATTATTAAGAAGAAATATCGGCAAATAACCATGATCACATCCAACATCGACTAAAATAACATCTCTTTTTACAAAAGATGCTATTTTTAATAATCTATTACTTATTTTCATTAGTTTACCAAGAAATCCTTTAATCGCTTAGCTTTAGAAGGATGACGTAATTTACGTAAAGCTTTTGCTTCAATTTGTCTTATTCTTTCACGAGTAACATTAAATTCACGACCAACTTCTTCTAGAGTACGACTTTTACCATCTTCTAAACCAAAACGTAGTCTTAAAACCTTTTCTTCACGATCAGTCAATTCTAATAAGACCTGATTCAATTCATCTTTAAGCGATTCATTAGTCGCAAAATCAAATGGTGATAAAGCATCACTATCCTCAATAAAATCACCTAAATGTGAATCATCTTCTTCACCAATTGGTGTTTCAAAGCTGACTGGGTCTAAAGATATCTTTTGAATTTCTCTAACTTTATCTGAACTCATCCCCGGCATTTTAGCAGCAATTTCTTCGGGTTTAGGATCACGCCCTAATTCCTGAACTAAATTTCTTTGAATTTTAGTTAGTTTATTAATAGTTTCTACCATATGAACTGGTATTCTAATAGTACGAGCTTGATCAGCAATAGCTCTAGTAATAGCTTGTCTGATCCACCACGTTGCATAAGTAGAAAATTTAAAACCTTTAGTATAATCATATTTATCAACGGCTTTAATTAACCCCATATTACCCTCTTGAATTAAATCAAGAAACAGCATTCCTCTTCCAACATAACGTTTTGCAATTGAAACAACTAGTCGTAAATTAGCACTAGTCAGTTCTTTACGAGCATCATCATCACCATCGATGATTCTTTTGGCAAGAACAATCTCTTGTTCAGTTGTTAATAAACTAACATTACCAATTTCTTTTAAATACATTTTTACGGGATCATTAATTTTTACTGAAGATGATAATGCTAGATTAGATTCATAATAATCACGATTATAAATACCATCAAGATCATAAGTATCATAATCAGAATCATCATCTATTTCTAAGACTTCTTCAACAATGACATCATCATCATCAATTTCTACTTCATCATCTGTATCATTTTCAAGAATAGATTCCTCATTTAAATAATTAAATATTTCATCAATTTCATCTTCACTAAAATCATAATCTTTAATAAATTCCATTACATAGTCCTGATTAACATGACCATCCTTTGATTTTGTGAGCAACTCATTTTTAATATCCTGTAAAGAAAAAGTTTTTGTCATAATATATCCTCCTATTTATTTAATATTTTAAACTTTATTTCATTAATATTTTGGTTATTTTTTAATAATTCATCAATATACTTTGCTTGTATTATTGGATCCTTTTCATTATTTTTTAAGGCAATCAACCTTTTTTCATTAACATACAATTCTTCCAATTTTTTTAGAACAATTATAGCATCAAAGAAGCTTTGTTCATCAGCATATAATTTAGAATCAATTTGTAATGTCAAATTAGCCAGAAAATCAATAATATTATCATCAATATTCCGATTATATAACCCACTTAATTCAAATATATCATTATTTAAATAACAAGCAGAAATAATATTAAAAATATTACGATAAAATTCATTCGCAAATGAACCAACTTCATTTTTAAAGTATTCAAAATACTTCTTATTGTTAATCATAAAAAACAAAACAATAGCAGAAGCATTATCAATATCATTATTTAAGTTACTAACTTCTTGATAAGTATTAATTGATCCATTTTGTTCTTTAATAAATTCTTTTTTACTATCAACATAAGTATTAATTACTTCATTAGATATTCCTGATAATTTAGAAATATATTCATAATAATAATAACGATCAAAAGTATCTAAATTATTATTAATATCATTAATTAATTTAACAACTAATTTCTTTTTTTCACTATAATTATTAGTATTAATTAAGGAAAATTCATAATTAATTTTAAATTCTAATGAACTACAACTATTTTTGATATTCTCTAAAAATTTACTTATCCCATACTTATTAAGATATTCATCAGGATCAAGTTTATCAAAATCTAAATAAGAAGTTCTAAAATTATTTTTACTTGAAAGATCAATAGCATGATAATTAGCCTTTTGACCTGCTTCATCACCATCAAATCCTAAAATAATAGAATTAATATTCATTTGTTTTAATAACTTAAGATGATTATTACTTAATGAAGTCCCCATTACACAAACAACATTATCAATACCTGCTCGACTAAAAGCAATAACATCATTAGGTCCTTCAACAATATATATTTCTTTATCTTCTAGCGCTTTTTGATAAGCATTATTAATATTATAGAAAATACTAGCTTTATCAAAAATGATTGATTCAACAGAATTAATATATTTAGGACCATTTCCTGATAATAAACGAGCTGTAAAGCCTAAGACATTATTATCAATATCAATAATAGGATAAATAATACGATCATGATAAGTATTAAGATAATTATTATCAACAATTCTTAACATTCCAATAATAGCGGCATCATTAAAATCAATTTCTTTTGCTTTTAGAAGTCCTAATAATAATTCATCATTACCACCAAACCCAATATTAAACTTATTAATTATTTCATTATTGATATGACGCTCTTCAAGATATTGATAAGCTGCCATACCTATCTCTTCAGTTAATAAATAAGAAAACAAATTTAATCCCAATTGATTTATTTCATAATATTTTTTATTAGGATTAGCACTTTGCGGTTTGTCATAATTTAAACTAACTCCATCAATATTAATCCCCGCTTTTTGAGCTAATTTTGCTAATGCTTCCCGATATGTTATATGTTCATAATCCTTAACAAAAGATATAACATTGCCGCCCGCTCCACAAGAAAAACATTTATAAATTTGTTTATCTGGTGAAATATGCATTGAAGGATTAGTATCATTGTGAAAAGGACACAAACAAACATAATTACGTCCTTTTTTAATTACTGAAATATAACTAGATATGACATCAATAATATCATTCTTATCTTTTATTTCATTTATCAAATTATCATTAAAATTACTCACTTACATCACGCCTACTATAATTCAAATTTATCACTAAAATACTCCAGTAAATCATCAATCTTTATTCGTAATTGCTCAGTAGTATTACGATCACGAACAGTAACCATGTTATCTTCTAAAGAATCAAAATCAATAGTTACACAATAGGGTGTTCCTATTAAATCTTGTCTTTTATATCTCTTCCCAATATTACCGCTACTTTCAAATGTTGCCATATAATATTTAGATATTTTCTTAAAAACATCATGAGCAAGATCAATTTGTTGTTTTTGTAAAGGAAGAATTGCTATTTTAAGAGGTGCTAAATCAGGATGGATCATCAATACATCGCCACGTCCTTCAATATTGACAAGACTATTACATAAAAATGCTAATAAAACTCGATTTAATCCAAGACTTGGTTCAATAACATAAGGAACATATTTCTCATTAGTATAAGCATCAAAATAGCTTAAATCCTCTTTTGAAACTTTCATATGAGCTTTTAAATCATAATCAGTACGATTAGCAATTCCCCATAATTCTGATTGTCCAAAAGGAAATTTAAACTCAATATCAGCAGTCATAGCTGAATAATGAGATAATTCGTCTGGTTCATGATCACGAAAGCAAAGATATTCACTATTCATACCATAATTTAACAACCAATCCATACAATATTTTTTCCAATAATTATACCATTCATTAGCCGTATCTGGTTTACAAAAGAATTCTAATTCCATCTGTTCAAACTCTCTAGTTCTAAAAATGAAGTTACCTGGTGTAATTTCATTACGAAAAGCTTTCCCAACTTGAGCAATACCTAGAGGCATTTTAGCACGCGATGAACGAACAACATTTTTAAAATTCACAAAAATACCTTGAGCTGTTTCTGGACGTAAATAAATATCACTACCTTCACCACTGATTACTCCTTGTTGCGTTTTAAACATCAGTTGAAATTCTTTTATTTCACTAAAATTAGTTGAGCCACATTTAGGACAAGTAATATTATTTTCTTTAATATAAGCTTCCATTTTAGCAAAAGACCAACCAGCTGGATTAACATTAGTTGCATCTTCAATTAAATGATCAGCCCGATGTCTCGTTTGACAATCCTTGCAATCCATTAATGGATCACTAAACCCACCAACATGACCACTAGCAACCCATACTTGGGGATTCATTAAGATGGCTGAGTCCAAACCAATATTGTATTCTGATTCTTGAACAAATTTTTTCCACCAAGCTTTTTGAATATTATTTTTCAATTCTACTCCTAAAGGTCCATAATCCCAAGCATTAGCAAGTCCTCCATATATTAAAGATCCTGGAAAAGCAAACCCATTCTCTTTACAATAATTAACTATTTCATCCATATTTTTCATAATAATACCCCTTTATCTAATAAAATTACTGAATTCAATAATATTCCTGTTTTTTCATGTAAATAGTTAATTAACATTCTGAAAACTAATTTATTATTAATTTCATCTTTTCTAACTAATAAATGTTTATTTAAATTATACAAATAACTCAATAATTGTTGATCAGTATTTAAATCATCATTAAATTCATTAAGACAATCCTGACAAATAAAACCTAACTCATGGTTACTAAAAGCCACAATCTTTTCTTGCTTTGAACAAATAATACAGCGATCTAATACTAAAGAAACCCCTAATTTATTAAGAACTACTAATAATAAATAATTTAAATAATACCAACTATCATTATTATTATCTACAATTATCCTCATAACATATTTGACTAATTTAAAAAAATCTTTATTGTCTACTATATCACTATTTCTCATCTTATAAAGAATTTCACTAATTAACATCATCATATTAAGATTATCAAGACTTAATGTCGTGTAATCACAAGCATTAATGATATCACCGCTTTTAAAAATACTTAATTCATTTTTCTGATAATTAACAACATCAAAAGTTAATTCATTAAATAAACTAATTAAATAGAAGCTTTTATTTCCCTTTTTTTGAGCTCCCTTAACAATTGTTTGAATAAATCCCAATTCTCTAGTTAGAAAGGTAACGATTAAATCATTATCTTTATATTCAACAATGTTTATAATTATACCATTAATACCCTTAAATAGTTTATTTTCATTACGCATTATTTAATAATCCTTTGAAGAATATCCATACTCATCAAGTTGGTAATTTTTATTTCGCCAATCTTTTTCTACTTTTACAAAAATATTAAGATAAATATCAATATTGAAAAGTTTTTCTAATTCTAATCGGGCAACACTACCAATCTTCTTTAAATTATTACCTTGTTTACC
>JAITPW010000018.1 GCA_031289255.1 Bacilli bacterium | reverse complement strand
GTGGCACGATACGGACTGCTGCAAATTTTGTATAATGACAATCAACCTCCATTTTTCAGATTGCTTAACAACGGATACGGACTGCTGCAAATTTTGTATAATGACAATCTTTTTCGTCTGACAAAGCCATAATCATATCGATACGGACTGCTGCAAATTTTGTATAATGACAATCGGAAAGTTCTTTTATCAAAGTGCAGATTTAGATACGGACTGCTGCAAATTTTGTATAATGACAATCAGAAATTTATAAAATAATAGAGAACCCAACGATACGGACTGCTGCAAATTTTGTATAATGACAATCCACTATAATCATAAGTAACATAGGTGGTCAGATACGGACTGCTGCAAATTTTGTATAATGACAATCTAATCTAAAGGATAATAAAATATTATCTAGGATACGGACTGCTGCAAATTTTGTATAATGACAATCCAATCTCCTCCATCCAATCTAGCTCGTTAGGATACGGACTGCTGCAAATTTTGTATAATGACAATCAGATAATAATGAGTTATATGACCCTGTTATGATACGGACTGCTGCAAATTTTGTATAATGACAATCGTATTATTATTATGAGTATTAGTAGGATGAGATACGGACTGCTGCAAATTTTGTATAATGACAATCTTGATTTTAATATTCTAATTAAAACTCCGAGATACGGACTGCTGCAAATTTTGTATAATGACAATCGCATATTTCCAAATAGATATATCATAAAGCGATACGGACTGCTGCAAATTTTGTATAATGATATCAATATTTGATTATAATAATAATATAGGAATTAATAAGGAGAGAGATGGAATGAATATTATTTTTAATACGAATGAATTTGGTGAACAAAGTTTTGAAACATCAAAAATAAATTATTTTTTTTCTTATAATAATTCTGGTAAAACTTTATTTTCTAATATTATTAATAATGGATTTAGTGGTATAATGAAAAAAAGTTTTATTTATAATGGTGAAATTATAAATAAAGATGATTTTATTATTTATTATATTGGTGATTTAGATACTATGGAAAATGAAAAAAATTTAAATAGTAAATCTTTAATTAAAAATTCTTTAGATTTTGCTTTAGATACATTAGAAGAAGATACCTTAATCAAATTAAATAATTTAACAAGTGAATTAAATGTAATTATTAATGATTGTATCATTAGTAATATTGAGACGATTGCTGGAATACAACTTAAAGTTAGCTTTGATTTTGATAAATTAATAAATAAGAATTCTTTTTTTACAATTAATGATAATGAACTATCTATAACATCTTTTAGTGTAAAAAGAACGAAATATTTTAATCTAATACTAAATGAAATAAAAAGAAATAAAGTAAAAACTGTTTTAATTATTGATGAATTATTTCTTGGATTAGATGATAGGAACTCTCAAAGTGTTTTGAATCAATTGATTGATTTAGGGGTGACTGAAAATTGTTTAATATTTTTTACTGGTTCAAAAATATTTACTAATAATAATAATATCAATATTTTATTCTTAAATGATAATAAGATTAATTCTTTCAGAGATGATTTTATTAAGTTGAAAATGGTTGCTGAATTTGAGGATATTAGTATTGATGATTGTAAACGATTTTATTATGATGAAGAAGTAGAAAAGATCATAAATAAGAACCAATTAATAGAGCTTAAAATGAAAAAAATTATTGACAGAAATTATTAAAATAATGTATAATAAAGTTAACCCGCAAGGGTGTTGTCATTATACAAGGTTTGCAGCACTTTGTATTAAGACCCTCTTTTATTAAGAGTGTGTCGCAAGTTTTATCCACTTCAGGATACGGATGATCCACGTAAGGATTTTTTTTATTAAATAGTAATTAATAATAGATTTTGAGTTTTATCGTTATTTTATACAAAGTATCTCATGGAGTTGTTTATTTAGCTTCTGATAAGGTTGAATGGATAACTGTGACAATTTTTGTAGGTGATGGTGGAGCTAGTTTAATTTAGATTTAGCTTTTTAGAAAGGGAATCGATATTTTAACAATGATGTAATATAAGTTTTTGAATTGTCTATTAGAAGTAATTATAGATATCACTTAATATGATTGAGAGCTTATAATTATGCTTTAAGAATATATTATTTTTCACAAACAGATTAGTTACTAATGTATCAGGTTTTTGGATTAAAACTTCATAAATAAATAAAAAAACTAGCTCGTGAATCTCGATGATTCGCTAAATAGTTTTTTATTTTTTATTAAACTTATTCATTACTTTATCAATATCGTTTGTTATAAAATCGATGGAAGCATCTTTGGCAAGTTCAAGAGCTTCGTTAATCAGATTACTTTCAGATATTGATATTTTTGAAAGAACATAATCTCTAATGTTATTCATGGTATTAGTACCAATACCAACTCTAATTCGATTAATATTAGTGGTGTGGAGATGGTTAATAATGTTTTGAATCCCTTTTTGACCACCACTACTACCTTGCGAACGAATTCTTATTTTGCCTATTAAAGTATCCATATCATCATAAATTATAATAATATTCTCGATTGGTATCTTAAAAAAATTGCTAAATTGACTAACACATTCGCCACTTAAGTTCATATAGGTTTGGGGTTTTAAAATGATGATCTTTTCATTATTTATTTCCCCTTGATAATATAAGCCATTAAATTTTCTTTTATTTAGTTCAATATGATACTGAGCTAGTAATAAATCAAGAGCCATAAAGCCCATGTTGTGACGAGTGTTTTCGTATTCTTTACCAGGATTACCTAATCCTACTATTAATTTCATTATTGTTTTAATTCAAGTTGGACAGCTTCACTAACTGATTTAACATTTTCAATATGATCAATAACAGTTGAAATAATATTACAAACACTAACTACTTTTATTTTATCTATTTGTTTTTCTTCACTAAGTTCAATAGTATCAGTTGTTACTAATTCTTCAATAACTGATTCTTGAATTCTTGTAATAGCTGGATTTGATAAAACAGGATGGGTACAACAAGCAAAGACGTTTGTTGCTCCTAGGTCTTTAACAGCTTTAGCTCCAGCACAGATTGTTCCAGCTGTATCAATCATATCATCAATCATAATTGCTATTTTACCTTTAACTTCACCAATTATATGCATTACTTCAACGGCATTAGCTTCAGGACGTCTCTTATCGATAATTGCAATCGGACAATCAAGAATTTTGGCTAAAGCCCGTGCTCGAGCCACACCACCATGATCAGGAGAAACAACTACTAAATTTTTATTATCAAGATCTTTATAATTACTGGCTAGTAAAGGTAATGCATAGATATCATCGATTGGGATCGTAAAGAAACCTTGAATTTGCGATGCATGTAAATCCAGTGTAATAATACGATCAGCCCCAGCAACTTGAATCATATCAGCAACTAAGCGTGATGTAATGGGTTGACGTGGTTTAGCTTTACGATCTTGACGAGCATAACCATAATATGGAACAACTAAGTTGATTGTTTTAGCACTAGCTCTTCTTAAGGCATCAATCATAATTAGTAATTCCATTACTGAATCATTAGTTGGAGCACAAGTTGATTGCACAACATAGACACTTTTACCACGTACTGATGTCCCTAATTCAATTAATGTTTCACCATCCGCAAAGTTTTTGACTTTACATTCACCTTTCTTAAGCCCTAATTTTTCACAAATTTTATCTGTTAATTTTAATGATCTCGTCAATGAAAAGATAACAGTGTTATTTAACATTTCTATTCCCCCTATTTAAATTTATTCCCAAAATCTTCTTTTATTTCTTGTCTAACTCTTCCAATAGCCAGTGATTCTTTAGGAACATCATTGGTAATGGTTGTTCCAGCAGCGATAATCGCATCACTTTCAATTTTGATTGGTGCAATTAAATTCGCATTACAGCCGATAAAAACATTATCTTCAATAACAGTTTGATGTTTTCTTTTACCATCGTAATTAACGGTTATGGTTCCACAACCAATATTAACATCTTCACCAATAATCGCATCACCTAAATATGATAGATGAGCAGATTTAGAACGGTTACCAAAGATTGTTTTTTTCATTTCCACAAAGTTACCAATTTTCACATCATCTTCAATGATACAATTTTGTCGCAAGCGAGCATATGGACCGACTTTGACATGACTCTTAATGGTACAATCATCAATGTGAGCATTAGTTATTTCCGTATCATTTAAAACGATACTATTATTTAATTCTACATTTGGTCCAATGATGCATTTTTCACCTATTTTAGTATTACCATAAATATGCGTATTTGGTTTGATAATAGTATCAATTTCAATGCAGACATCTGGTCCAATATAAGTAGTTCGTGGATCAATAATGGTAATTCCATTATCCATTAATCGACGATTAATACGACTTGATAGGACTCTTTGAGCATAGGCTAAGGTCGCTCGATCATTAATACCGATAGTTTCTTTTAAATCTTTTAAGATACAACCATCAACTTTATATTTTTGATTAGCCATAATTTCAATAATATCGGTTAGATAATATTCTTTTTGGGAATTATTATTATCTAACATATCTATTAAATTAAATAGTAATTTATTATTAAAAATATAAGTACCAGTATTAAACTCTTTGATATTTTGATATTCTTCTTTAGCATCTTTAAATTCGACAATTTTAACAACATTATTATCGTTATCACGGATAATTTTTCCATAAGACAAGGTATCTTCTAATTCTCCAGTTAAGATGGTCGCATGATTATCGTTTCTGATATGATAATCAATTAGTTCTTTAATAGTAGATGAACTAATTAATGGTGTATCACCACAGATGACAATAGTAATACCATCTTTATCTTTTAGAATTTCAGAACACATCATGATGGCATGTCCAGTACCTAGTTGTTCATTCTGTAAAACAAAGCGAGATTCTTCTTTAACAACAGCTTTTACTAGTTCAGCTTGATAACCAACAACTGATATAATATTATTTACTTCAGCTTGACGGAGATTATCAATAACATGCATAATCATTGGTTTATCTAATATTTTATGAATTACTTTAGGTAAGTTCGATTTCATTCTCGTACCACGGCCAGCAGCTAAGATAATTGCATTTATTTTCATGATTTCACCTCTCTTGAAAATTATAGCATAATTAAGGCTTAAACTAAATATTCATGATGTGAATTAATAGTCAATACTTATCATTTTTAGTAAATAGGAGGATGTTTATTAAATAAAATAATGCATATATTTTGAACAAATATATTAGTAAAGTTAAAATGAAGATAGTAATATGAAAGGATGAATAATATGAATATCTATGATTTTAAAGTTAATAATGATCAAGGTAAAGAAATAAGTTTACAAGAATATGAGGGGAAAGTCTTATTAATTGTGAATACAGCTACCCAATGTGGTCTAACCAACCAATATGAGGCATTAGAAGCTTTGTATAAGAAATATGAAAATAAGAATGTAGAGGTCTTAGATTTTCCTTGTAATCAATTTTTAGAACAAGCACCAGGAACAATGGATGAAATTAATGAATTTTGTTCATTAAATTATCAGACAACTTTTCCTCGATTTGAGAAATTAAGTGTTAATGGTGAAGAAGCTCATCCGCTTTTTAAATATTTAAAAGAGGTTGCTGGTGAAGAATTAGAAAATGAAGGATATACCGAATTTAAGAATAAGGTAAAAGAATTTAATCCTTATTTTGATAAAAATGATATTAAATGGAATTTTACTAAATTCTTAATCGATGCTCAAGGGCAAGTAATAGCACGATATGCCCCAACCTATACTCCTGATATGATTAGTAAAGATATTGAAAAGCTACTTGGTTAAACAAGTAGCTTTTTTATAAATAATGATATCTTAAGAATAAAAAGATGATGGTATTAAAATAATTTATTGAGAATATTAATTGTTTTGTATAAAATAATGTTATTATGGTAATAAGAATATTTAGGGAAAAGAGGGAATGCTTAATGATAATTAGTATTATCGTATCTTGTCATAATAAACAAGAACAGGTTTATTAAGTAAAAATATAGCTTCACTAGTAGTAATGATTTTAATAATACCAATTACTTATTTAATAAATTTAGTTATTTTTAAAAATAATCACCAAGAATTATCTCATTTAGAAAATAATACTAAATTATGACCTTTATAAGCAATAATATATCATTAATAATATTATAAAAGGACTTCTTAATAAAATAAGATAGTCTTTTTTATATTTCTTTCATTAATATTATTGATAAGAAACATTACAATTTTGTCACTTTTTGACAAAAATAGTTACTTTTTTCATTAATAGTGATATTATAGATAGTAGTTAGAACTAAGTTACAATATTTTTATTGTACTTAAAGGAGAGAAATATATGAAGAAAGTGAGTATTATTGTGCCTTGTCACAATGAAGAAGCTAATATTAATGAGTTTATTAAAGCTATTAATCATGAATTATTTGAAATTAATGTCATTTTAGAAATTATCTTTATTAATGATGGTTCACAAGATCAAACGATTAATAAAATTAAAGCACTTATGACTAGTGATGATCGTATTAAAGCAATTGATTTTTCAAGAAATTTCGGAAAAGAAGCAGCCGTTTTAGCAGGAATGGATTATTGTCAAGGAGATGCCGCTGTTGTAATTGATGCTGATCTTCAAATACCAATAAGATATATTAAAATCTTGATTGAATTATGGTTAGAGGGAAATAAACTAGTTTTAACTTATAAAAGTAAAAGAGAACGAGGCATAAAAAGCTCATTAGCAAGTAAGTATTATGATGTTTATAATGCTATTAGTGATTATAAGATATTAAATGATGCTTTAGATTTCCAAATAATGGATCGTGAAGTTATTGATGTTATTTGTTCAATGCGTGAAAGAGAACGTTTCTTTAAAGGATTAACTGGTTTTATTGGTTATAATTATAAGATTATTCCCGTTGATATTGAACAAAGAGTAGCAGGAAGTAGTGATTTTTCAAATATTAATAAGTTATTTAATTATGCTTTTAAATCAATTGCTATTCATTCTGATATCCCTTTACGAATATCGACCAGATTAGGGATTATTGTTTCACTAGTTGGTTTTATTTATATGCTTTATATTATTTTAAGTACCTTTATTAAGGGAGTTAGTGCACCAGGTTATGCTTCAATAATTGTCATTATGTTATTTATGTTCGGTATTGTTTTATTAATATTAGGTATAATTGGCTATTATTTGGGATTAATATATAACGAAGTTAAAAATCGTCCTAATTATATTGTAAATGACTTCTTTGATAATAATAAGGACGATTTATAATGAGACAGGTCCTTATCAAAAATAAAAATATCATTATTGAAACGCTCATCTTTTTAGGTTGTTGTTTAGCTTTTATGGGCTTAATGAGCTTAATTCATGCTTCAATCGGAAGAAGTTATGGTGATTTTACCGAACAACATGTTCGCTTCATTGATTATCTACGTCATAACTTTAAAGTTACTCATGATTTATTTCCTCAACTTAGTATGAATTACGGAGGAGGACAGAATTTTGCGAATTTATACTACCATGGGATGTATAATCCCTTAATCATGATATCTTATTTATTCCCTTTTATTAGTACTTTTCATTGGCTTAAAATAATGCAGATTATTATCGTAGTCAGTACTTTTTTAGGAATGAATATTCTTTTAAGAAAGTATTATATAAAAAGAGAATACGTTATTGTCATTAGTATTTTAGGAGCTTTATCACCATCGTTACTAAATCACTTAGGATTACATCTGATGTTTACTTATTATTATCCTTTATTTATATTCTCATTAATTAGTATTTTAAATATTATTAAATATCATACGAAATGGCATTTTATTATTTTAATTGCTTTAATATTTTATACTAATTTCTTCTTTGCTTTAATAATAGGTTTGATCCAAATGATCTTTTTAATTGGTAATATTTATTTTAGAGAAAAACTTAATAAAAAAGAAAGAATTATTATTTTTAAAAAGATCATTACTAGTTACCTTATTGGTATTATGATGGGAATGATGGTTTTTATACCACAAGCACTAGCTTTATTTAATGGTGATCGAGTCGACAAAATAATACCTCACTTACATTTAATTCATCGTAATTTTTTATCAAGTTTAACTTCTGATACTAATAGTATAGGTCTAGGAATGATTGGTCTCTTTGTTTTACTAACAACTATTATTAATTACAAAAATAAGTTTACTTTATTTTTAGGAACCTCTTCTTTACTAATATTGATTTGTGAATATTTTAATTATCTCTTTAATTTATTTCAATATACTCATAATAAAATATATATTTTTCTTGTACCAATTATTTTATTATTGCTAGGTTTAATTTTGGATGATAAGACCATAAAAAAGAAACATCTTCTCATAATAAGCAGTTGTTTACTAACATTAGTAATTTTTCATTTTCAAAAAGGACTTTATCAAAAACGTTTTACCGCTTATGATTTTCAAATAGCGGTAATACTACAAACAATATTATTATTAATATTAATTCGACCAGATTTCCAAAAAAGAAAATTAGTGGTTAGTTCAATATTAGTAAGCTGTGCTTTTTTTACTTGTGCTTATAGTATTAGTTTTATTACTAATAAAAATTATGATAAATATACCATTACTAAAAGACATCATATTAATAGTTTTATTGATAAAAATAAAATAAATGATTTTCATTATACTAATACGACTAGTAATAAAATAAGAGCTATCAATAATTATGCTCCTACCATGTATGCTTCGAGTATGAATAATAATTTTATTAAATTCTATAATGAATTTATTTTAACAGAACCTAGTTTATTTAATCGCTGGATTAAAGATAATATGGTTGATAATTATTTAGTTAGTAATTTTTTAGGAATTGATGAATATTATAGTCGCGATAATCATTACCAAATGCCAACAAGTCGCCCTTTTATTTATGGAGTAAGTCATCATAATACTTATAATCTTGATAATTTAAAAGATTATGATAAGTTTGATACTTTAGTAGCTTTAAACCAAGCTTTTTTTACTAAAGACAGTAATAATAAATTTAAATATCAAAAATTACCTATTTATGATGTCGTACAAAGTAATAAATTAATTAAAGATAGTGATACTGAAAAATTTACAATTGATATTCCCAAGCAATATCAAAAGAAAGGCCTTTTCATCATTGAAACAAAAGCTATTAATAAACCACTAACTCGTTCATCTTGGCTTATTAATAATCATCGTATTTATTTTAGAGGAGTCAATGCTTATCAAGAAAAAGCAGTTCGTAATGGTATTATTATCATTAATAGTAATGAGAAAATGACAAAACTTAAAGTTGAAGTAAAAGGGACTAGCAATATCTATAATGGTTATAAAATTAAATTTATTGATTATGATGATATCCAGAAAATACAGATGCCTACCATTGCTTCGACTAATAATCATGTTAAGTATAATCATTCATATTCATTTACGCTTAATATGAAAGATGATGGCTATTTAGGAACGTCAATATTTGATGATAAAGGTTTTACTATAAAAGATAATGGTCAAGTTATTAATAAAGAAGTAGTCAATAAGTATTTTCTAGGGGCTAAGCTTAATAAAGGAGTTCATCATTTAGTAATAGAATATCATATACCTGGTTTTAAACTAGGAGTTGGTATTTCAATAATAGGGTTATTCTTTTTAGGATTTATTATGATTGATGAGATTAAAGTATTAAATCGCTCATTCTTTCGTTTTGTGATTGTTGGAGCTTTTAATACCATAAATTACTTTATTGCATATACATTATTATTGATGTTATTTCCTTATTTATTGGCTCATGGTATCGCCTTTATTTATAGCGCTTTTGTTTCTTATTTCATTACTAGTATTTATACCTTTAAGACTAAACCTAATTTAAAAACCTTTATCGCTTTTCCATTAACCTTCCTTCCTAATTTAATTATGAGCAGTATCGGGACATTAGCATTAATCGAATGGCATATATTAAATAAATCAGTAGCTTCATTAGTGGTTATGTTATTACTAATACCAGTTACTTATCTAATAAACTTATTGATATTCAGAAAAAATATTAATAAATAAGGAGAATATTATGAAGAAAATATTAAAAAATAAAATAGTAAATGAAACTTTAATATTTATGATTATTTTATTATTGCTTTTAGTTTTATTAAATCTAAGTAATTATATTTTTGGACGAGTTGGTGGTGATTTCCTTGATCAACATATTCGCTTTATTGATTATATTAGAGAGTCTTATCTTAAAACAGGACAGCTCTTTCCACAGATTGTCTTTAATTATGGTGGTAGTATCAATGCAGCAACAATGTTTTATCATGGCTTTACCAATCCTTATATTATGATATTAGTCTTTCTTAAAATACCAACTATGATGATTATCCAGATAAACTTATATTTTACTATTGTCTTAACATTTTTAAGTTTTCGAATACTTGCCAGTAAATTTATTAATAGTGATTTAATAGGCTTAAGTCTTAGTATTCTTATTTCATTTAGTCCAGTTTTAACCTATCATATTACGGTACATACGATGTTTTTATATGTGATACCATATTTTGTCTTATCTTTATTAAGCATTTATAATATTGTCAATAAAGATCGTTATGGACTACTAATTTTTACTTGTACGATGATTATGTTTATTAATTTTTTCTATATGGTCGTAACTGGTTTTATTCAAGTATTTTTCCTATTCTTATTATCAAAACAACAACATTATCTTAGTAATAAGGAAATGTTTAAAAAATATGGTAAACTTTTTATTTGTTATGTTATTGTTATACTCCTAAGCATGATTGCTATCTATCCTCAATTACAGATCATTCTTAGTGGGGGAAGATCAGATATGGTTTTAGGACTTAAAATATATCATAAGCAATGGATTCTGGAAACTGTTCTTTATGCTTCTCATCTTGGCTTAGGAATCATTAGTATTTTTACGATTATTTTATGCTTATTTAATTATAAGAATAAATTACTATTATATTTAGGCTTATTCATTATGATTTCTTTTATCTGTGAACCTCTAAATTTATTATATAATGCCTTTCTTTATGTTGATCCTAAAGTTTGGATGGCCTTTTTACCAATTATCATGCTTACTTTTGGGATAGCTCTTGAACAAAATACTTATCAGCGAATTAATATACCAATAATAATATCGATTATTATTATTTCATCAACTCTTTTTAATTTAAGAGAGATTGCCGATTATCTCCGTGGTGGCGTTGGAACAAGAAGCGTACCCACTCAATTTATTTTTATTGGCATCTTTATATTACTACAAATAATCTTTATTAAACTTATTAATAATAATATGAAAATTAAGAAAAAAACATCTTTTGTACTATTATTATGTCTTTTAATTAGTATAATGGCAATTCTTAATAATACTTATTTTATAAGTAAAGATCGCTTTAATAAATTTATCTTAAGAGATCGTGATCGTAGTGGCCATGTTATATCTAAATATGAAGCTAATGGGTTATATCGTGAAGCATTAAGCACTAATTTTGCGAAAGGTATCAATAGTTATAATCCTTTAGTATACACTTCACTCGTAAATAATAATTATATTTCATTTTATACTGATTATTTAAATGTGGAAAGAAATCAATTTGGGAATAGATTAGTTAATATTACAATTCTAAAAAATTCTTTATTAAGATCAATTATTGGTATTGATGATGAAAATATTGATACTAGACCGGTTATTTATGGGGTTTTAGATGAGGATATTACTAAAGCTGATATTAATAAAATATCAAAACAAGATCGTATTTTTAAGTTTAGTAGTGAATTCATGATTAACGATAATAAGTATCCGGAAATAAAAAATAAAATTGTTCCTCATCTTATTAAGGAAATACCATTTAAAGATTTTAAAATAAATTATAAAAAGAATAAAAAACATAAAAATAAAATACCAAAAGGTAAAATTTATGAAATGAAAATACCACAACAATATCTAGGTAAGGGAATGTTTTATATTACCGGTCAGGTCCTTAATAAGGATATTGGTAGGACCTTAATAGTGGCGAATAATGATAATACTTATGTCAGAGCAGTTAATCATTATGGCGAAAAAGAGATAAGGGAATTTGATTTATTATTAGATCTTAATAAAGAAGTTCCTCTTCTTAGAATATTTGTGAATAATGATTTAAATCAATATTCTAATTTTAAAATTCATTATATTTCATATGATGATATTAATAAGGCCCTATTTAATTATATTGAACCGACTGCTGTTAAAGTTAACTATAATAAGAATTATAATTTTACTTTAAATCTTGCTCAAAATGGTTATTTAGGAACATCAATTTTCTATGATAAAGGTTTTATCATCAAAGATAATGGTAAAGTAATAAATAAAGAAAAAGTAAATGGTTTTTTCTTAGGAGCTAAACTTAAAAAGGGTCAACATAAATTAAGTATTGATTATGAAATGCCTGGTTTAAAACAAGGAGTTATCTTAAGTCTAAGTGGGTTTGGTTTATTAGTTGGTACCTTTATGATTAGAATTATTACAAGAAAGAAGATTATTAAAAGTGCTTAGGCACTTTTTTAGTATCTTGAAATAATATTAAAGTTCACAAGCGAAGATAATGATTAAAATTGCTGATATGTTATAATTATTACAGTTATTAAATTAGGGATGATAAAGATGGCGTATCAATTAGTTTCCAATTTTAAACCGCAAGGTGATCAAATTAAAGCTATTAGTGAATTAACAGCTGGTGTTCTTGAAGGAAAGACTGATCAAGTGTTATTAGGGGCCACCGGAACAGGTAAAACCTTTACAGTCGCAAATGTTATTAAGAATATTGATAAACCAGTGTTAGTCTTGGCTCATAATAAGACTTTAGCTGGTCAATTATATAGTGAATTAAAGGAATTTTTTCCACATAATCGCGTTGAATATTTTATTAGTTATTTTGATTTTTATCAACCAGAAGCCTATTTACCAGGTAGTGATACTTATATTGATAAAACGACTAAGTCTAATTCAGAGATTGAAATGCTACGTGCTAGTGCTTTAAATTCTTGTTTAGAAAGAAATGATACGATTGTCGTTGCTAGTGTTGCTTGTATTTATGGGGCCAGTGATCCTCGTGAATATGAAAGAATGATATTTACCATTAGAAAAGGTATGGACATTACGAGAAGAGAATTTATTAGTAATTTAGTTGACCGTCAATATCAAAGAAATGATATTGAAGCTAAAGGCAAATGTTTTCGAGTTAGAGGTGATGTTATCGATATTTTTCCAGGTTGGGATGATTCTTTTTACTATCGAATTGAATTTTTTGGTGATGAAATTGATAATATTTCTAAAATGGATTTTTTAAATAATCATCGCTTAGAAAATTATAATGTCTTACGGATTTATCCAGCTGATGATTATGCCACTAGTCATGAAAGAATGCGAATGGCAGTTAAAAGGATTGAACAAGAATTAAAAGAGCGTTTAAAATATTTTGAAGATAATAGTAAGTTATTAGAAAAACAACGTCTTGAACAACGTTGTACTCATGATATTGAATTACTTAAGGAATTTGGGATGTGTCCTGGTATTGAAAATTACTCGGCTCATATTGATTTAAGAAGTGAAGGCGAAAGGCCTTATACATTATTAGATTTTTTTAAAAATGATTTTTTAGTAGTTGTTGATGAATCTCATGCGATGCTTCCACAAATAAGAGGAATGTTTAATGGTGATCGGGCTCGTAAACAAACTTTAGTTGATTATGGTTTTCGCTTAAAGAGTGCTCTAGATAATCGCCCCTTACGTTTTGATGAATTTATGGGTTTAACCAATCAAAAAATATATGTTTCAGCCACGCCAGGTGATTATGAACTAGAAAAAGTAGATAATCAGGTTGTCGAACAAATTATTAGACCAACTGGTTTATTAGATCCTGTTGTTGAAATAAAACCAAGTTTAAATCAAATTATTGATATAGTTAATAATATTAACAAGCAAATAAAGAATAAGGAACGAACGCTAATTACGACATTAACAGTTAGAATGGCTAAAGAATTAACGGATTATTTAAAAGAAAAAAATATTAAGGTTGCTCATTTAAATCATGAGATTAAAAGTTTAGAAAGAATAGAAATTATCAATGATTTAAGAAATGGTAAATATGATGTTTTAGTGGGCATCAACTTATTAAGAGAAGGCTTAGATTTACCAGAAGTTAGTTTAATATGTATCCTTGATGCTGATAAAGAAGGTTTTTTACGTTCGAATAAATCATTGATTCAGATTATTGGTCGAGCCGCTCGTAATGAACATGGACGAGTTATCATGTATGCTGATCGGCTAACTAAAAGCATGGAATATGCCATTAGTGAAACTAATCGACGACGTCAAATTCAAGAAGCTTACAACAAAGAACATGGGATTATCCCTCATACTATTATTAAAGATATTAGAGATAATATTCATAGCAAAGAAGTTCTTAATGAAATAGATAATTATCTTAAGAAGAAGAAGAAACTTACTAAACTAGAAAAGGATCGTATTATTGATACTTTAAAAGATGAGATGAATTTAGCTGCTAAAAATCTAGATTTTGAAGAAGCAGCTCGTCTAAGAGATTTAATAATTGAAATAAAAGAGGAGTAGAGGAGACTAGAATATGAAACAAATGGTAGTAATGGGACGAATTATCGAAGAGATTGTTTTTAATGATGATGGGCTTGCCCAATCAGCAGTACAGCTAATTAATGCCTATAAAGAAGAATTTAATATTAATTTAGTATTTGAAGAAAAATATGTTAAGCATATTATTGAAAATTGTGGGCTTAAGGTACGGGATGTTATTCTTGTCAGTGGAACTTTAGATTTTTATTGTGAAGAAGATGTTTTATCTTTTTTAATATTTGTTAATGAACTAACCCTATTGAATAGCGCAAGTGATTCATTAAAACTAGTTAATTAGTAAATGGTTGCATAGGAAGGAATAATAAAAATGAAACAAATGACATTGTTAGGAAGTATTGTTAAGGAACTAGAATTTGAAGATGATTACTATTCTTCATTATTGATGATTACTAATGATCGTGAACAAGAGTTAGAAATAATGATCTTCTTCCCTGAGGAAATTGGTGAAAAAATTATAGAACATTTTGAGATGGGCATGTACGTATTAATTAGTGCTTCTTTTGAATTTAGAACTAATGAAGAAGATTTATCACTATTCTTAATCGTTAATGACTTTAATATTATTGGATAAAAATAACAACTAGCAATCATCGCTAGTTGTTATCTTTTTATTATAATATTCAGATTCAATTATTTTAACTTTAGTATTAGTAAATTCTTTAACTAACATCGCATCATCAGTAATACTCATATTAGTATTGCTATTAAAATAGTTTTGATAAGCTTCTTTAAGAAGTTTAGTCTTAAAACCTTGTGGTGTTTGTGCTAAATAAAGATGTCTCCGATCAATTGTTTTACTAAGGTAGTTATTATCATCAAGATAATGAATCGTATCTTTACTCATGACGCCAAGACAGAGAGCTTCTTCATTAGAACCAAAGCCATTAATAATACGTTCTATTAAATCAATACTCACAAAACAACGAGCACCATCATGAATTAAAACATAATCATTATTAACTTGTTCTAAAGCATTATAAACGCTCTGAAAACGTTCTTGACCTCCCAAAACAAATTCAACTGGATAGTCTTTAAGGATTGTTTTCATCTGGGTTAGTTCATTTTCATTAACGACAATAATTAGTTGATTAATATCATTAATTTTATTAAAAGTATTAACACTATGTTCGATAATAGTTTTATGATTGATGATATGAAACATTTTATTAAAACCTAAGTTCATTCTTTTACCTTGGCCAGCTGCAAGGATAATAGCACTGTATTTCATGATACTCACCTCTTTGTACGTTGATTTTTAATATTATTGATAACTTGATGCTTCTTCTTTTTTTGATTGACATCAAGAAGGTTATTACCGATTTTCTCAATGTAATGAGCATTCATTTTACTTAGAGCAGGATTATTTTCATAATGCTTAATTAAAGATTGTAGTTGAGTACTTTTTATTAAGTGATTTGGTCCATGATTACCAACTGTTTTAGTTTTATCATTGATGATAGTTATTTCAATAATACGAGCTTGTTCTACTTCTAAATATCTTCTTAGAATATGTTTTTTTATTTCTAACTCATAGAATGGGTTCATGATGGTAATTTCATGATGATGTTCCATAAATGACCAATAATCGATAGGATCAATCTTTAAAGTATGATGATGATTTTTAATTTCTAAGATATAAATATAATAATCACCAAAAACAATGGCATCATAAAAAGCATAACTTTTCTTATTATAGTTTAAAATAATATGTTTAAGATAAGGGTAATCATAATTACTATATAATTTTCTTAATCTTTTATAAATGTTACCTTCACCAAATAAACCATGATGATATCGATATATTTTCTTGATAATAAATAAGATAATAAAGAAAATAATAAGAAAGAATATAAAAACAAGATAATAGTGATTATCAATAAAATTGGTAATTATTTTAAGCATAAATATCATTCCTTTAGTCCTAATAATTTTAACATAATCAAGACAATATGTTGTGAAAAAATCATTATTAATGAGTTATTTAGACGTATTGGATAAAATAACTGAAAAAGGTAAATAAATATGTTAAAATAATTAAGTAGAAAATAAATATTATTTCGATAATATAATATAAAGGGAGTATTTTTGATGAAAATTAAATTGTATATGGATTTTTTAAATAATGAGAGTTATGAATTAATTAAAGAAATTATTATGTTAAAAAAAGAACGAAACATTGATATTGAGATTATTGCTTATAATCACTCGCACAGTGATGATATTAATAATGCTTATTATGGTTATGAATATGCGAATAACTATGGAGTTGGTTTAGAATTTTTAGAGATTCTTTTAAGAAAACATTATATTGATTCTTTAGATATTGGTAATAGTGAAATTGTTGCTGATGCTTTTGCGGAACTTGGTTATGTTAGAGATAATATGATTGATGCTATTATTGAGGGTGATTATCAGGATATGCATGAGTTTAAACAATATCGTATTAAACATGATAATGTAGATAGTTCTATCTATGCGCTTAGCTATGATGATAATAATAATAAAGAAGTAATTATCGGTAAAGAAAATATTTTAAAAACACTTAACAAGTAATTGAGAAATAATATGAAGAATACTTTATAACATGATAAAGAAGGTTATTAAATGTTAAAAAAAGTATTTAGTAAAATAAATGTGATTTATGGGGTACTAGCATTTATCGTTTTTATTAAGTTAATCTGTTTTACATTGCTTATTTATAATGAAGAGGACCTTATCATAAGAGATACTAATTTTAACATCAATACTTATTTATTATCTTATTTATTTAGTGCCTTCTCTTTTTTTTCAATAGCTTTAATTTTTAATAATAAAACAAGTCTCAAGATATTAATTATTTTAGATGTTATTCTAAGTATCTTAATGTATGGCGACGTTTTATATTTTAGAGGTTTTGAATCATATTTAAGTTTTTATAGTATAGCTCAATATCGAATATTTGGCGTTATTGGTAGTTCAGTATTCGCCTTAATTAAATTTAGTGATTTATTAATATTTATTGATCCTATTATATTGATATTATTATCAAGAAAATTGTTTAAGAATATTGAACAAGAAGAGAATAAAGGATTAATAGATAAAGCTTTAATGATCGGATATGTCTTAGGGTGTTATGTTATCTTATTAAATTATCCTACTATTTTTAGTCCTAAAGCTACTAAAATAGAGACCGGAGCTAAATTATCAATTATCGGTTATCATTATTATGATTTTTCTTTGTATATTAATGATGCTCATCATAATGTTTTAAATAAAAATGATAAACAAGCTATTAATGATTGGTTTAAAATAAAAAATGAAAATAAAGGAATAGTCGATGATTTTGGGATCTTTAAAGATAAAAATATTATTTTCTTACAAGTAGAGAGCCTTGAAAATTTTGTCATTAATAAAAAAATTGATAATCAAGAGATAACTCCTCATTTAAATCGTTTACTTAATAATAGTTATTATTTTAATAATATTATTGAACAAGTGAATGAAGGTAATAGTAGTGATGCTGATTTTCTAGTCAATACTTCTTTTTATCCATTACGAAATGGTGCTTATAGTATGTTATATGCAAATACTCATTATCTTAGTTTACCAGTCATTTTACAAAAACATAACTACTATTCAACAGCTATTCATAGTGGTAAAAGTTATTTCTGGAATAAAGAAAACTATTTACCTAATCTTGGGTTTAATCAACTCATTGATATTGATGGTCTCAATTATAAGGAAGAAGATCTTTTCTTTATGGGATTAAGAGATGAGGCTCACTTAACAGAAGTTGCTGATTTAATTAGTACTTTTAATGATAAATATTATTTATTTACAGTTACTGAAACATCACATACCCCCTTTAAAATACCTGAGGATATGCAATATTTAAAATTAGATGAGGCGTTTAATAAAACGAGTATTGGTCGCTATTTTCAGGCTATTCATTATACTGATGAAGCGATTGGAAAATTTATTGATAAACTTGAACAAAATAATCAGCTTTCTAATACAATTATAATCATTTATGGTGACCATGAAGGTTTACATAAATATAATAATAAAACTATTCTTAGTAAACAATATCAAGATTATGATAAATATAATAATGATAATAAAATACCGGTTATTATTTATAATCCTAGTCTAAAAAAACAAATTACTATTAATAAGATTGGTGGCGAAGTTGATATTATGCCAACCATTTTATCATTGGTAGGAATTAATAAAGAAGAATATCAAGACAGCATCATGGGTAATAACTTATTAGAACACAACAAAGCTTATGTCATTGATAATTATGGTAATATCAAAGGCGATCAACTTGATGAAGCTATGATTAAACATTTAAAGCAATCTTTTAAGATCAGTGATAAAATTATTAAGAGTAATTACTTTAATAATAAGTTTATTGCACCAACTTCTTATAAGTACAATAATAAAGTTATTAATAAAAAAAGTTAGTTCATCGCTGAGCTAACTTTTTAATATTTAGTTTTATTTATTTCTTTTTCTTCCAATTAAAGACGATTGGTAGACCTTCTTTTCTTCTTTTCGCAAATTCAGCAGTAGCTGTAAATAAAGCATCTGAAGATGAATTTAAAGCTGTTTCACATGAATCTTGGACAACACCAATGATGAAACCAACACCGACAACTTGCATTGCAACATCATTAGAAACACCAAATAAAGAACATGCTAAAGGAATTAATAATAATGAGCCACCTGATACACCAGAAGCTCCACAAGCTGATACAGCAGCTAAAACCGATAAGATAATAGCTGTAGGAGCATCAACATGAACCCCTAAAGTATAAGCAGCAGCTAAAGATAGAATAGTAATCGTTACTGAAGCACCAGCCATATTAATAGTAGCACCTAAAGGAATTGATACTGAATAAGTATCTTTATCTAATTCTAATTCTTCACATAATTCCATATTAACAGGGATATTAGCTGCAGAACTACGAGTAAAGAAAGCTGTAATTCCTGAATCCTTTAAACATTTTAATACTAATGGATAAGGATTTTTACGAATATTGATAAATACTAAAATAGGATTAACAACTAAAGCAATAAACAACATTGTTCCAACTAAGATTAAAATTAATCTTCCATAACCAAATAAAGCATCTAATCCTGTTTCAGAAACAGTTTGATACATTAAACCTAAAATTCCAAATGGAGCACAGTTAATAATCCATCTAACAATTGTTCCAAAAGCATTTGAAATATTCTCAACAACATCTTTAGTGTTATCACTCGCAAACCCTTTAAAAGCAAAACCGATTAATAATGACCAAAATAATATTCCGATATAATTAGCTTTTACTAAAGCATTAACAGGATTATCAACAATGTTCATCATTAAAGTTTTAATAACTTCACCAATACCACTAGGAGGTGCTACATCTTGGGCAGCACTTGTTAATACTAAAGTAGTTGGGAAAAGAAAACTTACACAAACAGCTACTCCAGCAGCTAAGAAAGTACTAAAAACATATAAGAAAATAATAGTTTTCATATTTGTTTTTTGTCCTTGTTTATGGTGTGATATGGCAGCCATAACAAGGAAGAATACTAACATTGGAGCAGTAGCTTTTAATGCTCCAACAAAAATAGAACCTAAAATTGCAATAAACTCAAGATTAGGAATGCAAAGGGCTAATAATAACCCAAGGATCATACCGATAATAATTCTAATAATTAAACTAGTATCAGTATAAACTTTTAATAAATTCTTCATTTAAAATACTCCTTTTTAAAATAATATATTTTATTATAAATAATATTCACAAAAAGTACAAGATTTTTCATATAAATTATTTTTTATAATATAAATAAAAATAATTTATAATTTTATCAACAATAGGATTTGATATTAACACCAATCTTAAATTTATATAATGATATTAAGCTTTACCAAAAAAGAAAATTGTTAATATTTTAAAATAGTAAAATTAATCATTTTATGCTTAGTTAAAAAGCATATATATGCAATTAAGTTAAACAAACAATCAGAATGAACGTAATATATTATTGATTGATATATTGATTTTTATTTAAGATCAATGGTATAATGATAAAGCTTATTTAATTAGGCAAAACTTTGTGCGCTGGTTAGATGCTAATCACAGAGTGATATTTTGTAGGAGTGATTGAAATGAATTTAGGAATTGTTAATGATATTACTAAAAGACAATTGAAATCGGATCTTCCTGATTTTTCTTCAGGAGATACTATTCGAGTTCATGTTAAAATTGTCGAAGGTAATCGTGAACGTGTCCAAGTATTTGAAGGGGTTGTAATTAAACGTCAAGGTGGCGGAGTTGGAGCAACTTATACTGTTAGAAAAATTTCTAGTGGTGTTGGTGTTGAAAGAACTTTTCCATTACATTCACCTCGTGTTGAAAAAATTGAAGTTATTCGTCGTGGTAAAGTTAGACGTAATAAGCTATTCTATTTAAGACAACGTTCTGGTAAATCAGCAAGAATTAAAGAAAAAAGATAAAAGAGTGGCTTACCACTCTTTTTAGCTATATGGGGGTGCTAAAGGATGAGTACTAAAGAATTATTAATTGTTTGTGGGATAAGTGGTGCTGGGAAAACCATCGCCATGGATTATTTTGAATGTGCTGGTTATTATTGTATTGATAATCTGCCAAGTGAAATGATTGGTGGAACCTTAAAAATATTAAATGAAAAAGAATATTATCAACATTATGCTATCGCGATTAATTCTAATATTGATGCGAATAAAATGCTTGATTTAATTGTTAGTCTACGTTCTTATGAATGGTTAACTTTAAAAATACTATATTTAGATGTTGATAATGAAACACTACAAAGACGCTTTCAACTGACCAGAAAACAACATCCTTTCATTAATCAGTATGATACGCTTTTTGAGTCGATCGATCGGGAACGAGATAATCTGATGATTATGCGTAATAAAGCTGATTTAGTCATTGACACCTCAAAGTTAAGGGCTAAGCAATTAAAAAATTATTTAGGTAAAGTTATTGATCAAAAACTAGATGCACCTTTTCGATTATGTTTTGTATCTTATGGTTATAAACATGGTATCCCCCAGGATTTAGATTATGCTTTTGATGTCAGATTTATCGAAAACCCTTATTATAATGAGGAATTAAAGAATTTAGATGGTAATAATGATTTAGTATATGATTTTGTTTTATCACAAAGTAATACCAAAGACTTATTAACTTATTTATTACCATTATTAAAATATTGCATTAAAAACCAACAAGCAACAAATCGTTCATATTTAGTAATAGGCATTGGCTGTACTGGTGGTAAACACCGTTCAGTAAGCCTTGTTAATTATTTGTATAATTATTTTAATGAAGATTATCAAGTTATAAAGGAACATCGTGATCTTGAAAAGTAAAAAAATTAATGTTGTTTGTCTTGGTGGTGGGAGTGGGTTATCTCATTTTGTAAAAGGAATAAAAGATTTGGATTATATTGATTTAACTTGTATTGTAAGTGTTGCTGATAATGGGGGCAGTAGTGGTGTCTTAAAAGAAGAATTGAATATTCCAGCTTTAGGAGATATTCGTAATGTTTTAGTAGCATTAGCAGATACTCCTGAACAATTATCATCGTTACTAGATTATCGTTTTGATAAGGGTTTTTTAAAGGATCATTCTTTAGGTAATATTGTGATTGCAGGAGCCTTACAATCTTCCCATTTAAACCTAGTTGATACGATGCATCAATTATCAGATATCTTTAAAGTGAATGGTAAAATTATTCCCATCACTAATGATGTGGTTGATATTAAAGCAACATATTTCGATAATAGCGAAATTATTGGAGAAAAAATGATTGGTCAAAGTAATAAAAGAATTAAGAAAATTGCTTATTTAAATGAAACTAAAGCTGCTTGTGAAGCGATTGAGGCTCTTAAAGAAGCGGATGTTATTATTTACAGTATTGGTAGTCTGTACACTAGTTTATTACCAAATTTAATTATTCCTGAAATAAAGGCTATTATCAAAGAAAGTAAGGCTTTGAAAATCTTCTTTGCGAACTTAATGTCGCAACCAGGGGAAACTGATAATTACCCATTAAGCATGTATATTAAGGCCATTAATGCCCATTTAGGGTTTAATGGTATCGATTATGTCATTGCGAATAATAAAGAATTATCTAGTAAAATAATAAGTAAGTATGCTTTAAAAAAGGCATACCCAGTCCGCTTAGATACTGCGAGAATCACCCAAGATATCGAAGTGTTTTTATATGATATTGCGATTGTCAAAAACGGTAAAGTTATTCATGATCCAATGAAAATAAATAAATTTTTTAATGAGGAGATAAAATGTCTTTTTCTAGAGAAGTAAAAATAGAGCTTTGTGAACAAGAATATGATTTAGGTTGTAAAAAAGCCTTCATAAGTGCTATAATTAAAATGAATAGTAGCCTGAATATCAGTAATAAGGGCTTAAGTGTTGATATTTCGTTTCAAAATGCGACAATTATTAAGAAAATTTATCGTTTTTTAAATGATATCTATCATGAGAAACCACAGATAATTGTTCAAAAAAATATGAAGCTTAATAAGACTCATTATTATACAATAAGGATTTTTAATAATACACTTGCTATTTTAGAAGATTTAAAATTAATGGATGGCTTGGCCTTTAAAAGTAAAATTGATCTTTGTTACTTTCAAAATGCTAATTGGGCTAAGGCTTATATCGCTGGTAGTTTTGTAGCGGCTGGATCAGTTAATTCACCTAGTAAAGCTAATTATCATTTAGAAATACAATCAAGTGACTTAGCATATTTAGAAGATTTAAAAAGATTAATTGATTTAGTTAATAAAGGTAAATATGCGTTAAGTATTAATTTTAAGATCATTAAACGAAGAAGTAATTATGTTCTTTATATTAAATCAGCACGAGAAATCGTCGATTTTTTAAACTATCTACAAGCAACAACTTCAATGTTTAATTTTGAAGATATTAGAATGCAAAGAGATTTTGTGAATTCAATTAATCGAATGAATAATATGGATGTTGCTAATGAACAGAAAGTTCAAAAAGCAGCAAATGAACAGATTGAGGCTATTAATAAATTAATAACCATTAATCATTTAAAAAGATTAGATATTGGTTTAAGAAATATTGCTAATTTAAGATTAAAATATAGTGATGCTAGCTTAAGTGAATTAGTATCCTTATATGAAAAAGAATATCAAATTAAAATTAGTCGTTCAGCAATTAATCATCGACTAAAGAAATTAAAAGATATCGCATTAAAAATAAAGTAAATCAAGTGAATAAAGGTGGCGATTATAATGAGAAGTCGAGTTAAAAGTGATGAAGAATATCAAAAAATATTAGAAATAAATGAAGATACTAATAAACATGCTCGGACAGTAAATGATGCATTAGCCTATTTTAATAAAGTGAACGAAGAGAAAAAAGTTGAAAATAGTAATCGTTCTTTTTCTTATGTAGCAACAGTTGATGAAATTAAAGAACGAGTTCAAAATCAAGAAAGTGTTAATGTTGAAAAACTTAAAGAAGAAATAGCTCAAGCCCAAATTATTAAAGAAGATCATAAATATGAAGATAGTTATCATAATCGTACCTATAGCTTTGAAGAAAATGCTCGTAAATTATATGAAAATCTTCGTGGTAATAGTCTGAATAATCATGTTCATAAACCTAGTAAACCAGAGCTAGTTGAACTTGAAGAAAATGAGATTCTCTTAGGATCACAACCAATTTTTCAAGAGAATGCTACTTATCAAGATGATATTCCCACGCAAGAAGAAATAGCACGTGGAATTAGTAATAATAATGTTATTTTAACTAATCCTTTACGTGAACAAATTGCCAGTCAACCAGCTGTCGAAACTGTTGATCCTATTGAAGCTACTGATTTTACTTTACAAGATAAGTTATTTTTAAAAGCCATTAATAATGCTAAGAACTATAATGAAACAATTGATAATCCTATTGAAGAAGAAGTTAAACATGATGAAGTGATTATCGAAAATACTAATGATTTAATTATGAGTGAATTGGATTCCCAATTAGCATTACTTGATGAATCAAAAGATATTTTAGTAAAACCTCAAGAAGAAGTGTTCTCGCTATTAGATAATACACCCACAGAGGTCGTTGTTGAACAAGAACCACTACCACCATTAAGTATAGATAATGATTTATTTAAAGTTAAAAAAGATGAAGCCAATGAAAGTTTTGCTTCAGGTATTGAAAAACTTAGTAAAACGCATGATCGTAAAACCGATATATCAGATACTTTATCAATTGCTTTAGATGAAAATAGTCGTATTAGTTTTTCTAAGGATGATATTGCAGCTTTAAAAAATGAAGAGATAACTAATAATAAGGAAAAACCTAAATCTAAAGTCTTAGATATTTTATTTTCGATTGTTCTTGTTATTTTAATTATTGTTGTTGGATTTCTAATTGCTAAAACATTCTTAAATTTTTAGAATAATATTATTATAAATAGTCGCTAATTTAAGTTCTTAAGTTAACGATTTTTTTTATTATCGATATTATTTTCTATGATTGTGATAATATTGCTTAGTTTGAAGTTACCGTTGATTATGGTATAATTATTAAGCAAAATAAAGGGATGATATTATGGAAATAATTATAGATAATATGGTAGTTAATTATGAAAAAAGTGGACAAGGACAACCAGTAATCTTAATGCATGGTTGGGGACAAAATTTAGAGATGATGTATTCGATTGTTAATAATCTAAGTAATTCTTATTTAGTTTATAATATTGATTTACCTGGTTTTGGTTATAGTGATGAACCATCATATCCTTATACTGTTAGTGATTATGTTGAGTTTTTAAAAAATTTTATTGAAATTAATAAGATAATTAATCCAATTATCATTGGTCATTCTTTTGGGTGTCGAATTGCTCTTAAATATGCTGCTTTTAATGAAAATGTTGATCGAATGATTTTAACAGGAGCAGCTGGTCTTAAAAGTAAGAAGAATATCTTATACTATTTTAGAATTTACTTATTTAAATTTTTTAGAAATTTTAAAAACTTTCCCTTTATTAAACATTATGTAAATGAATATATTGAAAATAGTGGTTCAGAGGATTATCGTAATAGTAGTCCAATGATGAAAGAGGTTCTTAAGAATGCTATTAATGAAGATGCTCAACCTTATTTAAATAATATTAAAGTACCAGTATTATTAATATTTGGTAGTGAAGATGATGCTACGCCAATATGGATGGGAGAAGTTCTGAATAAAGAGATAAAACAAAGTAAATTAATTATTTATGATGGGGCATCTCATTATGCCTATTTAGAAAGAAATGATGATTTTAGTAGAGATACTAATAATTTTTTAAAGGAGGGGATAATTAATGATTGATGATATTTTATTAATCATAACAATGATTGTATATGAATATATCGTAGTGCGTTTTGCTTTAAAAGGTATTCATATGTTTCAACAGAATCGTTATGAAATAACCCGTTTCTATCAATGGCAGAAAAGTAATGTTACTAAAACTTATCCTCTAGCAATAATGATTAGTTGGTTATTAATAATCATTTCTTTATTTATTATTCCTCATCGTGAAATTCAAATCTTTATTATGCTAACAATACTGGTCATTTTTACTATTAATATGGCTAATAAAAATAAATATAAAACTTATATTAAACCACTAGTTTATACTAATCGTGTCAAAAGACAGTTATTCACCTATGGTATTATTAGTGTCTTATTTTTAATAGGAGAATATTTTTTAGTAGGTAATTATTTTAAGATTTTTATTGTTCTACTAGCTTTATTTCATTTATATCAAATGCATCTTATTAGCTTAGTAAGTCTTATTAATAATCCTTTAGAGACTATTTTTAAGAATCGCTTTTTAAGACAAGCTAAAACGAAATTAAATAATATCCCTTCATTATCAAAGATTGGAATAACTGGTAGTTATGGAAAAACTAGTAGTAAAAATATTATCTATGAAATATTATCAAAAAAATATTATTGTCTGGTAACACCAGCTAGTTATAATACGCCACAAGGGATATCAATAACTATTAATAATAATTTACAACCAATTCATGATATTTTTATTTGTGAAATGGGTGCTGATAAAGTTGGGGATATAAGTGAATTATTTCATTTTGTAGAACCACAAATTGGTATTGTTACTTCGATTGGAGAACAACATTTAGGTACTTTTAAAACGCAAGAAAATATTATTAATGAGAAAATGAAGATGGTTGAATTAATGAATGAGGATGGCTTAGTTATTTTAAATAAAGATGAACCATATATCAGTAATTATCCTATTAAGTCCCGTGCTAAGCAGATTTGGTATGGTATTGAAAATGAAGCTGATTATCAAGCATTAAATATTAATTATAGTAAAGATGGTAGTAATTTTGATGTCTTAATAAATGATGAATTAGTTCATTTTGAAACAAGATTATTAGGTATTCATAATATTTATAATATTTTAGCTGGTATCGCCATCGGTCTTCATTATCATATCAGTATCAAAGAGTTGATAATTGCGATTAAACAGCTTGAGTATACGCCTCATCGCTTAGAAGTTAAAAAACAAAAAGATTATACTATTATCGATAATGCTTTTAATTCTAATCCTGTCTCTAGTAAAAAAACATTAGATGTTCTGGCTAAAATGCCTGGCTTAAGAATTTGTATTACCCCAGGATTAATTGATCTAGGAACTAAACAGGATTATTATAATAAAGAGTTTGGCTTATATTTTAAAGATCGTTGTGATCGTATTATATTAGTAGGGCGTAACCAAACTAAAGCTATTTATGAAGGTTTAGTCGAATCTGGTTATAATATGAAATATGTGTATATTGTTAATCGGATTTTTGATGCTTTTAATACTTTAGAAAGAATAAAGCAACCCGATTGTTATGTTTTATTAGAAAACGATTTACCAGATGCTTTTAATAACTAATTATGAAATATTTAGAATACTTAATAAAAATGCAAGGCATTGCGAAAATAGGCTTAACTTTTTCAACTGATCCTTATGCTTTAGATAATTACTTAGAAATTCAATATCTTACTAAAAAAATGCTTGAACAATATACCAATACTGCTTTAGAAAATGATAACTATTTTATAAAAGACATCTATCCAACCCCTAGTGTTTCAGCTCGGGTTATGATTATTGAGAATAATAAAATTCTACTAGTTAGAGAAGTAGTTGATCATAAATATGCCCTTCCAGGAGGATGGTGTGATTTATATGATAGTCCCCAAGAAACAGCTATTAAAGAAGTATTACAGGAAAGTGGTTATGATGTTAGAATAAAAAGAGTTCTCGGTATTTTTGATCATAATAAACATCAAGACAAAGCTACTAGTATATGTGAATATAGTATTATATTTGAAGGAGAAATAATTGGTGGTAAACCAGAAACAGCTTATGAAACTGATGAAGTTAATTTTTATGATTTAAATGAATTACCACCATTTTCATGGAAGATTTCGCAAGAAGAATACCAAATTGCTTTAGATGTATTGCTTAATAATAAAGATACTTATTTTGAATAAGGAGGTCTGTCATGGAATTAACATATTTATTAGTCTTTTTTGTAACGATTATGATATCGCTTATTTTAACACCACTAGTCGCTAAAGTAAGCATGCATTTATATATTGTCGCTTGGCCAGGAGCTCGTCATATCCATAAGAAGATTACCCCACGGATGGGAGGACTGGCTATTTATTCAGCTTTCTTTATTGGTACGGCCTTATTTGTCAAAGGTGACCAACAAATAATGGCCCTATTAATCGGTGGTTTTATTATTGGATTATGTGGTATTATCGATGATTTAGTTGAATTAAAAGCTCTTAATAAATTAGCTTTTCAAATTTTGGCAACATTAGTTATTATCTTTTATGGACAAATAAGACTTACTAATATTCATTTACCAGGTGGAATTAATATTGATTTTGGTATTCTTTCAACTTTAGTAACAATTATTTGGATTATCGGGATAACGAACGCCGTTAATTTAATAGATGGTATGGATGGCTTATGTGCTGGGGTTACCTCGATAATTCTAGCTACCTTTGCGATGCTCTCTTATATGCAAGATCGTTCTGATATTGTTATTATAGCAATTATTTTATTAGCAGCTATCCTAGGTTTTCTCTTCTTTAATTTTCATCCGGCCTTAATATTTATGGGTGATACCGGCTCGCTTTTTATTGGTTTTATGATTGCTAGTATTTCATTATTAGGATTTAAGAGTTCTGCTTTTTTAACACTTGGTCCAGCTATTTTTATTCTTGCTATACCAATATTAGACACATTTTTATCCATTATTAGGCGTAAACTTAAAGGGGTTAAAATAATGTCGCCAGATAAAGAACATTTACATCATACTTTAATGTATAAGATTGGATTATCTCATACTAAGACAGTCTTGGTCATTTATGGAGTAACTTTTTATTTTTCACAAGTAGCTTATGTTTACTTAATAAATAAAAAAATAGCTTTTATATTATTAATTATTGCCTTTATGGCCATCGAGTTATTCGTCGAAAAAACAAGTATGATTTCCAAAAAATATCGCCCTATTTTATGGGTTAGTAGTAATATTATAAAAATGATTAGAGGTCGTTAATAAATGAAAATAGCATATATGATAGATAGTTCCAGTTTTTTAAGCGAAAATGAAGCTAATGATTATGGCTTTATGTTTGTGCCCCTTCATTGTATTATTGAAAATAATGATTATCTTGAAGGACGTAATTTAGATTTAAATTATCTTATCTATTCCATTACTAATAAAAAAGCTATTTCTACTTCGCAACCAAGCCCTATGGAAATAGAAGATTATGTCAAAAAATTAAAAAAAGAGGGCTATGATTGTGCCATCTTTAGTGCTATGGGTTCAGGTTTATCCAATACTTTAAACAATGTTGTTAGTATTGCCCATACCTTAAAATTTAAAATATATCCTATCGATTCTTGTTGCGTTGGTATCTTACAAAGTAAACCTTTATTAAAAGTAAGAAGATTAATTGAAAAAGAAGGACTTAATATTGAAGATGCTTTAGCTATTGTCAATGAAGATATTAGTAAGGCGAAGACTTATTTAGTTGCCGATGATTTATTTCATTTAAGCCGAGGGGGAAGACTTACCAAAACAGCGGCTGCTTTAGGAAGCATGCTTAAAATAAAACCAGTCTTAGAATTAGATATTCAACAGCAAGGTAAGATTGATGTTGTTGAAAAAATTAGATCATCGAAAAAAGCAATTAAGAAAATGGCTCATTTAGCATTAGATAATATTGATGCTGAACAATATCACTTTTGTGTAGCTCACTTTGAAGGTCATGAACTTGCTAAGTGCTTAAGAGATGAAATGTTAAAAATTAATCCTAAACTATCCATTAAAGAATATAGTTTAGGTAGTGTTATTGCTGTTCACACTGGTTTAAATGCCGTTGGTGTTCAAGTAATGCCTCGATAATAAAGCATATAAAAATAAATTTTTTATAATAATGCTATAATTTAAAGGGTGATAAAATGATAGAAAAATTTAATTTAACATTAAAAGATACAATTGAAAAACAAGTGTTAAACCTTGATTACAAAGATCATAATTTATCTTTTACTAATATGTATATGTGGCGAGATATGTTTGAATTGTCAATGTATGAAGATATTGAAAATCATTTCATAATTATTTTCTGTAATCTAGAAGGAGAATATTTTTCATTAAATCCACTTTGTTCAATTGACAAGATTGATAAAGCGATTGATTATTTAATAAATTATTTTCAAGAACATAATCGACCTTTTCTAATTCATAACTGTGTTAGAAAAGTACAAAAAAGAATTGAAGAAAAATATGGCTCTTTTTTTAGTTATGAACTAACTAGAGACTCTTATGATTATTTATATAGTGCTCAAAAATTGATGACTTATAGTGGTAAGAAACTACAAAAGAAAAGAAATCATTTAAATAATTTCTTAAAGAATTATGAAGGTCGTTATGAAATAAAGATCATTAGTGAAAACAAACAAGTTGCTCAAGATTGTATTCAATTCACTAAAAAATGGGATGAAACAAAATTAGAAAGAGATATGTATATTGATCAAGAAGTTAAAGGAACGATTGATGTCTTAAATAATTTTGATAAATTAAGTTGTGAAGGTCTAGCTATTTATATTGATAATGAATTAGAAGCTTTTTCCTTTGGAACGCAGTTAAATGATACCACAGCGGTTGTCAACGTTGAAAAAGCTAACCCTCATATTGTGGGCCTTTATCCTTTTATTAGAAAACAATTAGTTAGTAATTTCTTTGATGATCTTGAATTTATTAATACCGAAGATGATGTTGGTGAAGAAAACTTAAGAAAATCTAAATTATCTTATCAACCTGAATATTTAGTTGAAAAATATAGTATTAGGCGCAATGATGAACATTAGAAAAGCTCATCATCAAGATTTAGAAGTTCTTAAAAAACTATGGTATGAATGTTTCTTAGAACATGATAGTAAAGAGAGTATTGATTATTATTTTGCTTATAATTTCAATTTATCTAATACCTTTGTCTTAATAGAAGATCATGAAATAAGATGTTCATTACAATTAAATCAACACCAATTAATTTATCAAGAAAAACAAATAGAAGTTAGTTTTGTAGTTGGAGTTGCTACTTTTATTAAGGATCGTCATCAAGGTTATATGAAATCTTTATTAAATTATGCTCTTAATTATGCTCGAGATATTTTAAAACAGGATTTTATGATTCTCCAAGCATATAATTGGGATCTCTATCGACCATTTGGCTTTCAAAATGCTTATTATAAAAATATCGTATCTTTAACTAAAAAAGACCTTGTTCTTTATGAAACTAGTTCATTAATTAAGCCTGATGAAAAGGATCTCTTAAAGATTTATCAAGCTTATACCTTAAATCTTAATGGTTTTAAAGTAAGAGATTTACCTTATTTTAGAAATCTTATTATAATGAATGAGATTGATAATCTAACAATTGTATGTTCACAAAAAGCTTATGCTTTCTATAAAATAGATCATCAAAAAGCCCTTATTAATGAATGTGCTTACTATTCAGCAACTGATTTACTAGCTTTACTTAATAATATAGAGGCTGAATATTATGAGTTTAGTACTGATTTGATAAACTTCAAAATTACTAAAAAAGAATTATTTATGATGGTGAAGTCCTTTAATAATAAAACTTTTGCCTTAAATAACAATAATTATATTTCCGAATGGATTTAGGACTAGTAAGAACTAGCCCTTTTTTTTAATCAAAATATCTCTTAATTTATGATATTTATAATTTTGACATATACAAGTAAGAGAAATACCTTAATTAGAAAGTAACATAAGCCTATTTATATTAAAATAAACTAAATTTAAATTATAATTTATCTAAAATATACCAACTTATGAACATTATTTGTTTATTTGTATCTTATATTTTTTGATTTGGGTTTATAATGAGTTCATTCTAAAATTTAGTTTTAAGGAGGAATAATCATGGGTGTTATTCAAATATTTATTGACCAAACCATTGATGCTTTTACAGGAATGGGTTCGGCTTTCTCATCAGGAAGCTTAGATACAATTCTTGGAGCATTAGCTGGATTACTTTGGTCTCCGCCACTTGTAATATTATTAGTATGTACTGGTATTTACTTTAGTATTCGTATGGCGTTTCCACAAGTACGTAAAGTTAAAAAAATGGTAACTTTACTATTTGGTGGAGGTTCATCTGAACGTGGTGTATCTTCATTCCAAGCATTTGCGATGGCAGTTGCAGGACGTGTTGGTACCGGTAATATCGTTGGGGTTGCTACTGCAATCGCTTATGGTGGACCTGGAGCAGTTTTCTGGATGTGGATGATCGCATTCTTAGGATCTGGTTCAGCTTTTGTTGAAGCATGTTTAGCACAACTTTATAAAGAGGAAATCGATGGCGAATTCCGTGGTTCACCTGCTATGTACTTCAGAAAAAGAGGTTTAAATGGGTTAGCTGTTGTCTTCATCTTTGCATGTGTTATCGGTTGTGGTATCGCATTACCTGGTATCCAATCAAATGCGATAGCAACTGCAGTTGCTGAAAACTTCGGAGTTGATACTTGGATTCCAGCAGTTATCACAGTTGTATTACTTGCTTTAATTATCATTGGTGGAACAAAATCAATTGCAAAAGTTGCTGAATTTGTTGTACCATTTATGAGTGGTATCTATATTGCTGCTGCTTTAATTATTGTTATTGTTAACATTGGTAATTTACCTCATGTTATTGGTGATATCTTTAGTTCAGCCTTTGGATTAAATGCTGCTTTAGGTGGATCTCTTGGATGGGCAATCCTTTGGGGGGTTAAACGTGGTGTATTCTCTAATGAAGCTGGTCAAGGTACAGCACCCCATGTTGCAGCCGCTGCTGAAGTTAGTCATCCTGCAAAACAAGGTTTAGTTCAAGCATTCTCAGTATATTTTGATACACTATTTGTTTGTTCGGCTACTGCTTTTGCGATTTTGATGACTGGAACTTTCCAAGTATTCAATACTGGTGCTGGAGCAACTAATGGTGTCTTCCAAGTTTATGAAGGTTATGGAAATACCTTATTCTCTAATATTAACGGTGTTGATTTTACAGGTAGTGCTGAGTCAATTTCAATGTATACTCCTCAAGCTTTTAATACTTTAATTAATGGTTTTGGTGGTAAATTCGTTGCAATTGCATTATTCTTCTTTGCCTTTACAACTTTAATGGCTTTATACTATTATGCAGAATCAGATATTAATATCTTACTTGAAAAGAAAACTCCACAAGCTCGTAAAATAGCTACATGGATTTTAAAAATATTATATCTTGCTGTAACTGGTGTATTCGCTGTTTCTTCAAATGCTGCTGCTTGGGCAATGGCTGATATTGGGGTTGCGGCAATGGCATGGATTAACGTAATTGGTATCTTAATAATTGCGAAACCGGCAATTATATGCTTTAGAGACTTTGAAAGAAGAGAAAAAGCTGGAACAGATAATGAATACTTTAATGTTGATTCTTTAACTGAAGAAGAACAAAAAGCATTTGAAGGTGTTACATTCTGGCATGGTCATACTAATTAAAAATAATTATTAATAGAAACTGCTCCTTAAGGGAGTAGTTTTTTATATCATCAGCTATTTTATTTTGAAAAATGAATAATTTTTGATATAATAGAAGGACTAAAATAATTATAACTAGATTTTGGATCTAGTTATTTTTTATAAAGGAGAAGATATTAATGAGCGAAAATAATTATAATATTATTGTTGTTGGTGGTGGACATGCTGGTATTGAAGCTGCTCTAGCAAGTTCACGAATGGGTCTAAAGACTGCTCTTATCACATCGAATTATAATTCTATTGGTCATCTTCCATGTAATACTAGTATTGGCGGTCCAGCTAAAGGAATTATTGTTAAAGAAATAGATGCCTTAGGAGGACAGATGGGTTATACTACTGATTGTACCTATCTCCAAATGAAAATGTTAAATACGACTAAGGGACCGGCTGTTCAAGCTTTAAGAGCCCAAGTTGATAAAGTTGCATATCCGCAATTTATGCAAAAAGTTTGTTTAGAACAAGATAATCTTCGTATTATAGAAACTAATATTGTTGATTTAATAATTGATAACGATCTTATCCAAGGAGTAATTGATGATAATAAACAGTCTTATTATGCTCAGAAAGTCATTATTACTGCTGGTACTTATTTAAATAGTATTCAAATGGTTGGTGCTAATGAAGTGGCAAAAGGACCTGATGATTTTAAGAGTATAACTGGTTTATCAGAAGCCTTAGTTAAAGCAGGCTTTGAATTACAAAGATTAAAAACGGGAACTCCACCTCGTATAGCCATCGATTCGATTAATTATGATATGGTTAAAGAAGAACCAGGCACTGATAAAAAGATTGGTTTTAGTGAAAGGACTGTTATTGATGATTATATAACAATTGACAAACAGACTCCTTGTTATTTAACTCATACTTCTTTAGAAACTAAGCATATTATTGAAAATAATCTTAGTCAATCAAGTATGTATTCTGGTGTAGTCCGCGGCATGGGACCACGTTATTGCCCTTCAATTGAGGATAAGATTGTCCGCTTTAATGATAAAGATACTCATCAAATATTCCTTGAACCGGAATCTAAATATTTAAATACTATTTATGTTCAAGGTTTTTCAACTTCAATGCCTCATGATTTACAAGAAAAAATGATTCATAGCATAATAGGATTAGAAAAAGCTCAGATTATAAAATATGCTTATGCGATTGAATATGATGCTATAAATCCCTTACAGTTATATCCAACTTTAGAAAGTAAGATCGTTAAAGGTTTATATTTTGCAGGTCAAATTAATGGGACTAGTGGTTATGAAGAAGCGGCTGGTCAAGGCTTATTAGCGGGTATTAATGCGGCGCTAGCTTTTCAAAATAAAGAAGAGATTGTTCTCTTAAGAAGTCAGGCTTATATTGGCGTTATGATCGATGATTTAGTTACTAAAGGAACCAATGAACCATATCGTATGTTGACTTCACGAGCAGAATATCGTTTATTATTAAGAAGTGATAATGCTACCCAAAGATTAAGAACAATTGGTTATCAGGCTGGTCTAGTATCTGAAGAAGCATATCAGAACTATCTAAATAAAGAAGAAAAACTTCAACAATTAAGCTTAGAATTAAGTAATTTAAAACTAAATCCCCAACATCATATTAATGACTTATTAAAAGATAAAGAGTATGCTTTGATTAAAGAGGGGATTAATGCCTTAGCATTATTAAAAAGACCAGAAATAAAAATAGAATTATTTAAAAATTATCTTAATATTGATAAGTATGATGATGATACGATTAATAAACTAGAGATTGCGATAAAATATGAGGGTTATATTAAGAAAGCAATCATGCAAGCTGATAAATTTATTGAACTTGAAAATAAAAAAATACCAAGTAGTATTATTTTTGAAGATGTTCCTAATCTAGCCTTAGAAGCTATTCAGAAATTTAATCTAGTTAGACCAAAATCAATCGGTCAAGCTAGTCGTATTTCAGGAGTTAATCCTGCTGATATTCAAAATCTCCTTATTTATTTGAAAGCAGGTCATTATCATGGATGTTAATACTTTTGAAAAAGAATTATCTAAAATCGGAATCATCTTAAATTCATATCAACTAGAACAGTTTGAAAAGTATTATCATTTACTTGTTGAATGGAATCAGAAAATGAATCTGACAGCTCTTACTAAAAAGGAAGATGTTTATGAGAAACATTTTTATGATAGTATTTTAGCAGCAATGAGTATGGATTTTCATGACCAAAATATCTGTGATATTGGAGCTGGTGCGGGTTTTCCAAGTATTCCTTTAAAAATAGTGTTTCCAGAACTTAAAATAACGATAGTTGATAGTTTAAAGAAAAGAATAATCTTCTTAGATGAACTAATCAAAACTTTAGAATTAAAGAATGTTAAGGCCATTGGTATGCGTGCTGAAGAATGGGTCCTTGATCATCGAGAATACTATGATGTGGTTATGGCACGGGCTGTTGCTCGTTTAAATATTCTTAATGAATTATGTGTACCATTGCTTAAAATTAATGGGGTATTAATCGTCTTAAAAGGACGTAATGCTTTAGAAGAAATTAAAGAAGCAACTAGTGGTAATAATGAATTAGGGATTACCTTAGCTGATTATCAAAAGTATCATTTAATTAGTGATAATGATGTTCGTTATATAATAAAATATGATAAAATAAAGAAGACTAAAAATAAATATCCAAGGAACTTTTCTAAAATTAAGAATAATCCTTTGTAGGAGTGAGTGAATGAATAAAATGGTTGAGAGTGTTAGGGTTGTTGATATTAGAATTAATCCTAATCAACCTCGGAAGTATTTTAATGAACAAAGTATCAAAGAATTAGCTCAATCAATAAAAGAAAATGGTTTAATTCAACCGATAATACTTAGAGCATTAGATAATTACTATGAATTAGTGGCTGGTGAAAGACGTCTAAGAGCGATTAAATATCTTAATTATGATCGTATTGATGCGATTATCCAGGACGTCGATGTTATGCGCTCAAATCGCATGGCGATAATCGAAAATATCCAACGAGAAGATTTAAGTTCAATTGAAGAAGCTAGCGCTTATATTCAATTATTAGAAGATTATCAAATGACTCAACAAGAACTAGCTGATACTTTAGGAAAATCACAAAGTACTATTGCTAATAAGATTAGATTATTAGGACTTGATCCTAAAATTCAAGAAAGTATTCTTGATAAGAATTTAACAGAAAGACATGGACGAGCTTTATTAAAAATTAGTGATCTTAAAGTAAGAAAAAATGTTTATCAAAAGATATTAGCTGATAAAATGAATGTGCAAACAACAGAGAAATATATTAATGAATTAATTCAACAAAACAAGCCTGTTCATAAGAAAATAATATCAAAAGTTGATTATCGTTTAGAAATAAATACCATCAAAAAAGCTATTTCTTTAGTCGAACAAACCGGTGTTTTAGTAAAAACTAACATCGTTAATGAAGATGATGGTGTTAAAATCGTGATTGAATTAAAAAAATAGGAGGTTCATTATGAAAAAATTTAACAGAGTAATTACTTATGGAACTTATGATTTATTACATTGGGGACATATTAGATTGTTAAAAAGAGCTAAATCATTAGGTGATTATCTTGTGGTAGCATTATCGACTGATGAGTTTAATGCTGGTAAAGGTAAGAGAGCTTACCATTCATATGAGGAACGTAAAATGATGCTTGAATCAATCAGATATGTTGATTTAGTAATACCAGAAGATTCTTGGGAACAAAAAACTCATGATGTTCAACTATTAGAAATTGATAAGTTTGTCATTGGTGATGATTGGGTTGGAGAATTTGATTTCCTAAAAGATTACTGTGAAGTAATTTATATGCCTCGTACTGAAGGTATTTCAACAACTAAAATAAAAGAAGATTTAAATCGTTAAAAAAAGACCGTATGGTCTTTTTTAGCTTCTAATAATATCAACGGTACCTAAGCTTACCCTTCCTGATAAGGTGATAGTATTACTAATATCTTTATTTTTTAAAACTTGAATTGGTAAGGAAACACTTCCTAGTACAGCTTCAATATGACATACGACATAATATTCTTTAGGAATATATATTTTAATATTACCTAGTTCACAATTAACATCAATTTTTGTTCCTTGTGAACTTAAAGTACTACCATCAAAATAAACAATTAGTGACCCTAAATTATTTTCTAGTAGAATATATTCTAGATTATTAGCTTTAATAAATTTAGTTGTACTCCCAAAATTGTTAGTATACTTAATATTATTATGGTTATTATATTGGTATTCATTTTTATGTTTATGAAAATCACTTAGATTTTTTTTATAATAAAAGGTATGTTTAATCCATTTATCACGTTTAATATTCTTAAAAATGATATTAAATCCAATACCTAATAAGATAGTAACTAATAATAACATCCAAATCCCTAGATGATTTAAATGATTGATAATTAGAATATTATTAAGAACGATACCACCACTAACAAAAGCTAAAACAAAATGTAAACGAATTAAACTGCTTAGTGCAATAGCTCCTAAAACAACATTGATAAAGATCCACCAGAAATTGCCAACGACAATATAATTAAGTTCTGATAAAATTATTAAACTAGCAATAGCAATTAATATTAACCCAATAAAAATATTTTTTTTCATAATAAGACTCCTTTATTTAAGATAAACTTATTATATTATTTTATTTTTTTTTGTCTATAATATTTAATTAAGAGGTCTTGTTTTAAAGCTAACAAGTAAGACGAAAAAAATATACATACATTTGTGAAGAATTTGTGAAGTTTATACTATACATATTATTAAAAAATGTTATAATATACCCAATATTCTAAAAGGAGGAAATGTATGAAAAAGAAAGTTGGGTTATTGATCTTATTATTATCTTTATTTATTGGCGTTGTAGTTCAACAACAACTACGTGCTGTTAGTGAATTAAAAGGTAATGATATTTCAATATCCAAAACGGTTACTAAGAATAGTAAAGGAGAATATGATTTAACATTTTCTTTACCTTCAACACAAGGTGAAATTGTTAAAGAGGCTGATGTTGTTATTGTGATTGATAAGTCTAGTGTGAGTGATTTAGCTGGCTTAAAAGCGGCTACTGCCAAGCTTATTGATACGATGAATGCTAAAAAAGGAGTTAGCTTTAAAGTTGGGGTTGTCTGGTATAATGCCAATGTTCATGATGGTACAAATGGCTTATTGAACTTAAATAATTCAACGGAAGAGACGATCAAAGATGCTATTGTGAATTATTCAGGATCAGGGACTAATTTATATGGTGGAATTCTTCGTGGTATGCAATGGTTAGAAGCTGATACGAGTGTACCTGATAATTATAAGTTTTTGATTGTTGCTAGTGATTTTGGTGGTTATTTGACTGATGCTGGTAATGGTGAAGGATTAGTAAGATTTTCTAGTGATGATGGTATTAAAGCTGCTTATCGTGGTAATTTTGATATCACAAGCAAATATGGTTATAATTATGTTTCAGATAAGGCTAAAATAAGTGATTTAATAAATAATAAAATTTTATTAAATGGTGTTCTTTCTGATGATGATTATTTAACTAAAATTGGTGGCGAAGTTGGAGAATACTCATTTGATGGTAATGTCGGAGCTTTAAGCGCTGCTCAAATTGCTGGATTAAGAAAGGCGGCTGATTTTGTTTTACCAGATATGCCAAGTATGTTTGAAAAAAGTATTTATTTAAGCGGTAATCTTCTTAATGAAGCTAATGATAAAGGTTATCGTTTGATTGGTGTTACCAAAGCTTATAGTAGTGCTAATTCAACAGCTCGCTATGCCTCTGATGCTTTTAAAGAGTGGTTTGAAGATATTGGTGATCGTTATGATTTGGATAGTGGAATGACTGCTGAAAAGGCTTTTGATGATATTGCTAGTGAAATATTTGATTTAATCGGCTCAGGTGTAATTACTGATGAACTTAGTGATGATTTTGATATTGTTGAAGGATCATATACTATTCTTGATGATGGGATAGAAATACCAAGTGTTAAAATTGATGATAGTCATATTGGATTTGGAGATCCAGATGATAATGGTGTTTATCCTTATGTCTTAGAGTATGCTGCTAATCATACAATTAAATGGCATATTAATGCTACAGCTAGTCGTTATGAGTTATTACAATTAACGATGGGGGTTAAGTATAATAAAGATGTTTGTTTATTAAAAAATGATAATGAACTTTATACCAGTAAGATGGCTCAAATTAATTACATGAGTTCAGTTGAAAAACTAGATGGAGTATTAGATTTTACTAAAGCTTTGAAAATTAATAATCCTGCAGTATTATTAAGTAGTAAGGGAAGCAATTGTACGGATACTAAGGAAATAGATATTGATGATAATAATGATTCAAGTAAGGAACAAGATGAAAAAGAAAATAAAGTTATCACCCCACCAACTGGAAATGATACTTTAGTAACCTTTAGTACTTTATTAATATTATCGATCATCTTTATTTCAAGTAATTATCTTTTTAATAATCGTAATTATTAAGTAATTTGGACTAAAAAACACCACATGTCGTGGTGTTTTTAACTAGATTGAAAAACTACTAGTTGTTTAAAGTTATTTTCATAACTTATTAAGAATATTTTAAGCTCCAGATTAATAATGAAAGATGTTGTTTATTAATTAATTAAATAAATAACAACATTTAACATCTTCTTTATTTTATATTATAGTAATAAGTGATTCAATGTGAAAAAAAAGAATTTTTAGTGAAGATTAAGAAGATTGTGAATTTTAATAAGTTTATATAATTATATTAAAAAGTAAAGACTTTTTGTCATTATTATTATGTGATATAATTTAAGAAGTTTGTGTAAGGAAGGATAATAAAAATGAGAAAACTAGCTTTTGATAATAATAAATATTTGGAGTTGCAATCAAAGCATATTTTAGAAAGAATCTCTAATTTTGATAATAAGTTATATTTAGAGTTCGGTGGGAAGTTATTTGATGATCATCATGCTTCACGGGTATTACCAGGATTTTTACCTGATAGTAAATTAAGAATGTTGTTAACACTGAAGGAACAAGTCGAAATTGTCATTGCGATAAATGCCAATGATATTGAACAAAATAAAGTAAGAAGAGATTTGGGCATTACTTATGATGATGATACTTTACGGTTAATTGATGCCTTTAGAGCGAGCGACTTATTCGTAGGGAGCGTTGTTATCACCCATTTTGCTGACCAACCATCAGCTCGAGCTTTTTCAGAAAAACTAGAAAGACTTGGCGTAAAAGTTTACTATCATTATCCTATTCAAGGTTATCCTGCTCAAATAAACCATATTGTTAGTGAAGAAGGCTTTGGAAGAAATGATTATATTGAAACTCAAAAACCTTTAATTGTTATTACAGCACCAGGACCTGGTTCAGGGAAGATGGCTACTTGTTTATCACAGTTATATCATGAACATAAAAGAAATGTTAATGCTGGTTATGCAAAATACGAGACTTTTCCCATTTGGAATCTTCCTTTAAAACATCCAGTTAATTTAGCTTATGAAGCAGCAACGGCTGATTTACATGATATCAATATGATTGACCCTTTTCATTTAGAAGCTTATGGGAAAACAACTGTTAACTATAATCGAGATGTTGAAATTTTTCCATTATTAAAAACAATGTTTGATAAAATAGCGGGCCATTCACCATATCAATCACCAACTGATATGGGAGTTAATATGGCAGGATATGCTATTATTGATGATGAAGCAGCTAAAGAAGCTAGTTATAATGAAATAATTAGACGTTACTTTTTAACAAAAGAGGATTTAAAAAAAGGCTTAGCTGATCAAACTATGGTCGAAAAAATTGAAATTATTATGTCACAGGCTGATATATCAGTAGATGATCGTAAATGCGTTAAAGCGTGTTTAGATAAAGCTGAAGCTACTAATGCTCCTGCTTGTGCCATCGAACTAGCAAATGGTAAAATCCTTACCGGTAAGACAAGTGCTTTATTAGGAGCTACTGCTGCATGTTTATTAAATGCTTTAAAGGAATTAGCTGGTATTGATGAAAATATCTTATTAATTACTCCTAAAATAATCGAACCAATTCAAAGTTTAAAGGTTGATAATCTTGGTAATAGTAATCCTCGTTTACACACTGATGAAGTATTAATTGCTTTGGCGATCTCGGCAACGACGAATCCTATTTCTTATCAAGCTATGCAACAGTTATCTCAATTATCCCAATGTGAAGCTCATAGTAGTGTTATTCTTTCAGAAGTAGATCGTAATGTCCTTCGAAAATTAAAAATTAATCTTACTTGTGAACCAATATATCAAAATAAAAAACTATATCATAAATAATTAAAAAATAACTTAATAAGTTATTTTTTTTTAAATAAAAAATATAGTAATGTATAAAATATGACTAAAGAAGCATTTAT
>JAITPW010000008.1 GCA_031289255.1 Bacilli bacterium | reverse complement strand
CTTATGCTTTTAATTTTACAAGTAAGCCTTATGATGATCAATTGTTATTAAATTTTGCTAAACAATTTGAGAGTAATTTGTTAAATAAGAATTTTAAGAATATTATCAGTTTTTATAATAAATATGCTAAGGAGGTAATGTAATGAATTTTGAAGTTGTTATTGGTATTGAAATTCACTGTGAACTAAAAACTAAAACAAAAATGTTTTCTGGTTCTAAAGTTAGTTTTGATGATACTCCTAATTATAATGTTAATGAAATTGATTTAGGAATGCCTGGTACTTTACCTTCATTGAATAAAAAAGGGGTTCAACAAGCTTTAAAAGCTTGCCATATTTTTAATATGAGTATTGATCAGTTATTACGTTTTGATCGTAAATGTTATTTTTATCCTGATCTTACGAAAGGTTATCAAATTACACAAAATGATTATCCTATTGGATTAAATGGTTATATTGATATTGATATGGAGGATTATCAAAAAAGAATAAATATTGATAAAGTGGTATTGGAAGAAGATACTGCTAAATTAACTCATTTTGATGATTATACTTTAATTGATTATAATCGTTGTGGTACACCTTTAATTGAAATCATTAGTGATGCTTCAATGCGTTCGGGTAATGAAGCTGCTAAATATGTTAGTACTTTAAGAACGATGTTAATATATGCTGATATTAGTGATGCCAAGATGGAAGAAGGATCATTACGTTGTGATGTTAATATTTCATTACGACCTTTCGGTAGTCCAAAATATGGAATTAAAACTGAAATTAAAAATCTTAATTCAATATCAAATATTGAAAAAGCTATTGATTTTGAAATAGGTCGTCAAAGTAATATTTTACTTAGCGGTCAAGAAATGGTTAGTGAAACCAGAAGATTTGATGAAGTTACTAAACAAACTGTTTTAATGAGAAGAAAAGATGGCGTGATTGATTATCGTTTTCATAGTGAACCTAATATAATTCCGACTAAAATTAGTGATGATTTAGTAATAAATGCCAAAAATGATATTCCCTTAATGCCTCAAGAATTATTAAGTTTATATGTTGATAAATATCAATTAAATAAAGTTGATGCTAATATTATTATTAGTGATCAATTATTAAGTAATTATTTTAATGAAGCATGTCAACTTACTAATAATTATCAACAGATTGCTAATTGGATTATTAGTGAAATACTAGCTTATTTAAATAAAAGTTCTAAAACAATTAATGAAATTGCCTTACAACCAGCTAGTTTAGTACGGATGATTGAGCTTAATAATGAAGGCTTAATTTCTAGTAAGCAATTAAAATTAATTTTTGAAATAAGTAATAAAGATAATATTTCAGATGTTGATCAAATAATTAAAGATCATAATTTAATGATGATCAGTGATGAAAAAATTATTTTAAATTATATTAATCAAGTTATTGAAAATAATCCTGAATCAGTTTTAGATTATCAAAATGGTAAGGATCGTGCTCTTAAATATTTACTTGGACAAATTATGAAAGTAAGTCAAGGGCAAGTAAATCCGCAATTAACTAATACATTATTAATCGATGTATTAAAGAAAAAATAAAGAAAGAAGAATATTATGCAAGAAAGAATAAAAATATTTGCTCTTGGGGGATTAGATGAGAACGGCAAGAATATGTATTGTATTGATATTGATAATGAAATAATTATTATTGAAGCAGGATTAAAGTATCCTGAATCACAGAATTTAGGAATTGATATTGAAATTCCAACATTTGATTATTTAATTGAAAATGCCAATCGAGTTAAAGGTGTTTTCTTAACTCATGCACATTATGATGCGATTGGAGCTTTACCTTATTTAATTAAAGATCTAAACATACCAATCTTTGCTTCTAATTTAACAGCATGGATTGTTGAAGATCGTTTAAAAGAGGCTAATATAAAAGAATATAAAATTTTTAGAGTGAGTGAGAATGATAAATTAAAAGTATCTAAGAATATTACTGTTTTACCATTTAAAACAACTCATTCTATTATTCAATCCTTGGGATTGTGCATTGAAACTAAATTTGGTAATATTATTTTTACTTCCGATTTTATTATTGATTTTGGATTAGCAGATGAGTATAAAACTGATGTTAATTCTTTAGTAAGTATTTCTAAAAAAGGTGTTTTAGCGCTTTTAACAGAATCAGTTGGAGCTATGCGAACAGGTTATACGGCACCTAATCATCATATCGGAGCTAAAGTTGAAAATATTATTGCTGAAGCTAAAGGAAGAATTATTGTTACTGCTTATACGCATAGTATGTATAATATTAAGGAAATTGCTAATGTAGCAGTTAAATATGGTTATCAAGTTATCTTTTATAATCGTGATTTACAAGATTTAGTTCATAAACAAGCTAAATTAGGTTTTCCAATTATTGATAAAAAGCATATTACTAATACTAATGATATTAATAATAATAATATTATGATTATTATTTCAGGTAGTGGGATTGACTTGTTTGAAAAATTATCAAGTATCGCAACTAAAGCTGATGATATTGTTAAACCAAAGAAGAGTGATACTTTTATTATTGCTTCGCCAGCTATACCAGGCGTTGAAAATTTATCGATTAAAGCTATTGATGATATTTATCGATTAGATTCGAATGTATTAACTTTTGATTCTAAAACAATCACCAGTATGCATGCTAGTGAAGAAGATTTAAAGTTTATGATTAATCTTTTTAAACCGAAATATTATATTCCAGTTAAGGGTGATTATATTAACTTAATTGCTAATGCTAATATTGCCAATAAAATGGGTATTGATAAAGATGATGTCATCGTTTTAGAAAATGGTGAAGTAGCTAGTTTTTATAATGGTAAATTAGAAAATTCACGTAATAAGATTGAAGTAAGCAGTATGCTTATTGATGGGCAAACCATCAATGATAATAATGGTATTGTTTTAAATGATCGCTTATCTTTATCAAAAGAAGGTACTATTATTATTGGAATTGGTTTAGATAAAAAACATAATAATAAACCGATTATTGATATTCAAACAAGGGGTTTTATTTATATAAAAGACTCTGAATACATTATAAAACATATCTATGATAATGTTTTACGAATTGTTGAATCTTTTAGTTTTAAAAATAGCGATGATTTTAATGAAGCTAAAACAGCAATCAGAGAAGTTATTTCTAAATATGTTTATAAAGAGACTAGTAAAAGACCAATTGTTTTAACAATGATTACCTCTTATTAAGGAAGTGATTTATCATGTTTAATTATGAAAGATTTCTTAATGATTTAACGATTAATAAAAAAGAATTATTGCTTAATAATTATAACTTAATTGACTTAAATGAAACGGAAGTAGTTATTTTATTATTGATTCAAGATATGATTGATTTAAATGTTTTAGTTACTAATACTTCATTAAAAAATAAAATGAGCGTTTCAAAAAAGATTATTGATAATCATTTAGAAAAGCTAATTAATAAGAAATGTATTACTTTTGATAAATATTCTTCTCATAATAATATTGATATTAGTGGTGTTTATCATCAAATAATGGCTAAACTTATTGAAAGTGATATTACGACCATAAAAGATCATCATCATAATAAGTTTTCACAGTTAATTATGAATTTTAAAAATGAATTTAATAGAGAACTATCACCATTAGAAATTGAAAAATTAGATGATTGGTATAATAAGTATGAAATTACTATTATTAATAAATCTTTAGAAAAAGCAGTTTTAAGTGGGATATTAAATTTTAATAATATTAATAAAATAATTTTAAGAGATATTAAGAATGGACAATAAAATTAATTTAATTATTAATGTTCTTGATCAGATGTATCCTGATGCTTATTGTGAATTAAATCATCGTAATGATTTTGAATTATTAATTGCAGTATTGCTTTCAGCTCAAACAACTGATAAAGCCGTTAATAAGCTAACTCATAACTTATTTGAAAAGTATCATAACCCTCAAGATTATTTGAATGTTAATATTAAAGAATTAGAGAATGATATTAAAAGTATTGGTTTATATCGTAATAAAGCTAAGAACATTAAATTATTATCGCAACAGTTAATTGATAATTATCAAGGTATAGTTCCTAGTGAGCGGGTTGACTTAGAATCTTTAGCTGGTGTTGGAAGAAAGACGGCCAATGTTGTTCTAGCAAATGCTTTTAATATTCCGGCATTTGCTGTTGATACCCATGTTGAAAGGGTTGCTAAAAGATTAAAACTAGCATATCAAAATGATTCGGTATTAGTAGTTGAGAAAAAACTGATGAAAAAGTTTTCAAAAGATTTATGGAGTAAACTTCATCATCAGTTTATCTTCTTTGGAAGATACCATTGTAAAGCTATTAATCCTAATTGTCAAAATTGTTTATTAAAAGAAATCTGTCGTTATCCTAGTCGATAAATTTTAAAAGTTTTAAATTTTCATTTAAGACTTTTTTATTATATTTAAGGATTAATGATGTTAATTTCTAAAAAAAAATTTGAAATTTATTAATAATTATTATATTATTTACTTATGGAGATGATCTTATGAAAGATATTATTATTGATTTAATGGAAAATAAAGTAGACCGTCGTTATGTCAAGGAGTTAGTTACCCTCAATGAATATAATCGAAGCATCTTAATTGATGAATTAGAAGTAATATTAAATACAGAGAAAAAAACAATCAAATTTGATATAAAAAATTTAAATGAAAAATATGATAATATTATTAATATTGATGAAAATAAATATGTTACTTTATTAAAATCATCAGTTATTATTAAAGATATTATTCTTGATATTTATAAGAATACCATAAGTTATCATTTAATAATGAATGCTTATTATAATAAAAAAGTTTTACCATATAAATTTGTCGATGATCATTTTATATCGTACAATCAATTACGTCGTTATCTTTGTTATATTAATTCAGTACTAGAAGCTTATCATATAAAAATTAGTTCTAACTGTTTAGAAATGATTGGTAATGAAAGTGAGATTCAATTGTTTTATTTACACTATTTCTCATATAGTGATATTTATTTAGTAAGTACTAATGTTACTATTGGTAATGATTTTCTAAAAGAAATAATGAATGAACTAGTTATTATTGGCCTATTAAGTTTAAGTGTTGATTTTTACAATTATGCAATTCAAATAAAAATTTTATTAGAGAGATTAATAGTTAATAAAAAACCTATCTTTGATAGTAAACTTATTAAATTGACAAAAAAAAGAAATTCATATATTAATTTAACAACGGCGATTAAAAGAGCTTGGCAAAAAAAATTAACTAATATTATTGATTATAATGAATTAGATGACCATGTTTTAATGAATTTTTACTTTATTTTATTAAATAGTATTAATTATACTTTTGATACTAATAACCAGAAATTAAAAATAAGAAATGATGAAAACATCGATACTTTGACTAAGTTTTCTAATTTATCTGCTCCGATAGTTAAGAAACTTTTAAAAGATACTAATATTAGTAATTTAAATAAATTACTTGTTACATATCTCATTAACATTTATAGTTTATCTAAATTAACATCTTTATATCAAATAAGAGATAGTCGTATTAAAAAAGCAGTCATTAAACATTATTCTTATTCTTATGAGATATGGTTAAATGGTTTAGAAGAATTTGTTTTAAATAATGAAGAAATTAATTTTGTTTATTTAGAA
>JAITPW010000078.1 GCA_031289255.1 Bacilli bacterium | reverse complement strand
ACAAATCAGCTAAACTACCAATATTTTTTAAGATATCAATATGGTTTTTATTTAAAGAAGTTTTATTTTCTAAATCCTCTATGGAAATAAAAGGTCCTAACTGACGAGCTTCAATAACTGTTTTAGCAATATTATCACCTAAACCATCAATACTAGTAAAAGGTAATATTAAAGAATTATTATCATGATTAACTTTAAATTTAACCCTTTCTGAATGTAATAAATCAATTATATCAAAAGTAAAACCTCTTAAAAACATTTCGATAGCAACTTCAAAAGTAATCATTAAATCTTTTTCTTTTTTAGTACTATTATCCCCTTGAGCACTAATATAATTTAATCGTTCCTTCGTTGCTTCTAAACCTTTTAATAATGTTTCAATTTCATAATAATCACAACGTGTTGTGAAAAAGGTTGCATAATACTCTAAAGGATAATATAGCTTAAACCAAGCTACTCTAATAGCCATTAGAACATAAGCTACAGCATGGGCCTTAGGAAACATATACTTAATTTTCAAACAAGAATCAATATACCAATCTGGAACATGATTATCTTTCATGATTTTCATCCATTCTGGATTTAACCCTTTACCCTTTCGCACGGACTCCATAATCACAAAAGAAGTCTTCGGATCAATACCCTTATTTATTAAATAAGTCATAATATCATCACGACAGCCAATAACTTCATTTAATTGACATGTCCCATTTTTTATTAACAATTGGGCATTATTTAACCAAACATCAGTCCCATGCGATAAACCAGAAATTTGAACTAACTCAGCAAAACTTTGTGGTTTAGTTTCTTCCAGCATACTTCTTACAAAATTGGTCCCAAATTCAGGCAAACCAATAGCAGCATTACCATAGTTAACTTCTTCACTAAGATTTAAAGCCTCATTACTATTAAATAATGATAATACTTTAGCATCATTAGTCGGAATAGCTTGTGGTTTAATATTAGTCAAATCCTGTAACATTCTTATAGCTGTTGGATCTACATGCCCTAAAATATCCATCTTCAAAACATTATCATGAATAGCATGAAAATCAAAATGAGTTGTCATCCATTCCGATTTTATATCATCAGCTGGATAATTTATCGGTGTAAAATCATAAACATCCATATCATCAGGAATAATGATTATCCCTCCCGGATGCTGACCCGTGGTACTTTTAGTTCCTTCACAACCTTTTGCTAGGCGTAAATATTCAGCCGATCTAACTCCATGATTAATTGATTTATTTTCATAATAACCTAAAGCATAGCCATAAGCCGTCTTATTTTGAATAGTCGAAATCGTTCCCGCCCGAAAGACATTATTTTCACCAAATAACTCTTTAGTAAAGTTATGGGCTTTACTTTGATAATCACCTGAAAAATTTAAATCGATATCAGGAACCTTATCGCCCTCAAAACCAAGAAAAGTTTCAAAAGGAATATTATTACCATCACCAATAAGATTATGGTGACAATGAGGACATTCCTTATCTGGTAAATCATAACCACTACTATATTTAACATCATCAATAAACTCACTATATTGGCATTGAGGACAATAATAATGAGGAGCTAAGGGATTAACTTCGGTAATATTAGTCATTGTTGCTACTAAAGAAGAACCCACACTACCACGAGAGCCAACAATGTAACCATCATTTAATGATTTCTCTACTAATAAACTTGAAATATAATAAACCACAGAAAAACCATGTTTAGTAATACTATTTAATTCTTTTTCAATTCTCTTATTTACAATACTTGGTAAAGGATTACCATATTGTTGATAAGCATTTTGATAACATAAATTTATTAATTTATCATCAACTCCATCAATTTTAGGAGTATATAACCGATCTTTAATAGGAATAACTTTTTCAATTTGATTAGCTAGATAATTAGTATTAGTAATGACAATTTCTTTTGCTAAATCTGCTCCTAGAAAACTAAATTCCAATAACATATCTTTAGTATTCTTATAATAAGCATTAGGTAAATTTTTTATTCTTCTTTTACGATCATTTAAATAATGTCGTTTTTTACCTTTACCTAAAGCTAAAATATAGACTTCCCAATATTGTTTTTGCATCTTATTATTATAATGAACATCACCAACGGCAATTACTAATTTATTTAATTGTTTAGCACAATTAATAATATATTTAGTAATATCTTGAATTTCTTCGATACTTTGATATTCTTTAATATCAACTAAGTAAGCTAAATCACTAGGTGGTAATATCTCAATATAATCATAAAATGATAATAATTTAAGAAAATCATTTTTGACTAAAAGACGAGCATTTTGATAAATTTCAGAATGAATATTCCCACTTCCAATTAAAAGATCTTGTTTATAACTATTAATAGTACTCTTAAATAACAATGGTTCTTGAAAATATAACTCAGTATGGGCAATACTAACTAATTTAAAGAGATCTTTTAAACCCTTTTGGTTCTTAACAATTATTGAACAATTATTAGGAATTTGTTTCATATAAAATTCTTTATCCAAAAGTTTATTAATATCATTAAGATAAAGACAATGATATTCATTAATTAATTGATCCATCATTGCTAAAAAGATATTACCTAATATATCAGCATCATAATCAGCTCGATGAGCTACTTCAGTATCATAACCAATATTATAACTACGAGCCACTGCTCCTAAATTATGAAATTTACGATCTTTATTTAATAAACGACTTAACTGAACTGTATCAATAACAGTATTATTAAGCATATCTAAATTTAATTTACTGATATTCTCTTTAATAAAACTCATATCAAAACTAGCATTATGAGCTACTAAAACTCCATCTTCAATAAAATTAATAAATTCTTTTAAAACAACATCAATAGCTTGAGCAGATACTAAATCATTACTGGTAATACCTGTCAATTCCTTAATAAATAAAGGAACAGGTTGTTCAGGTTTCACAAAAGCTTGAAATCGTGCTAATTCAACCCCTTTTTGATATTTAATTGCTCCAAATTCAATAATTTCATTATTCTTACTATTTAAACCAGTTGTTTCTAAGTCAAAGCAGATGTATAAAGCATCATCTATTTTTCTATTATCATCATCATTTACTAAAGAAATAGTATCATCAATAATATTAGAACTTAAACCATAAATTAGCTTTAAATCACTATTAGCTAAAGCATGATAGGCTTCAGGATAAGCTTGAACATTATTAGAATCAGTTATTGCTAAAGCCGGATGTTGATATTTAAGAGCTTGCTTAATAAATTCACTAACATCACTAACGCCATCCATCGTTGACATTTTAGTATGTATTTGAAACTCAACTCTTTTTTCAGGACTATCATCACTCATTTCAAAAATAGAACTATCTATTACCTCAAGCGCTTTAAGCTGCATAACATGTTCATTCGCATACTTATTGTCATACTCAACTTTACCTAGAGCTTTAATCCACATACCTTTTTCAACAGTATTTAACTTTTCTAAAGTTAATACTTTATTTTCAAATCTAACCATCGTAATAGAATCTTCAAAATCAGTAATATAAATAGTTTGAATATGTCTTTTCTGATTATCCTTATTAGTATAGATTCTTAATTCAATATCAAAAACATAACCTTCAATACAGACCTCTTCATACTCTTGATATAATTTTGAAATTGGTACAATTTCATATTTACTTAAATCATTCTTACTATTATTAAAACGAACTCGTTTATTATTCTGATAATTATTACTATTATTACTATTATTGTTACTTAAATTACTATTAAAGATAATTTCTTTACTTGTTTCACTCATTAATACTTCAACTTTATTTTCTAAAACTAAATCTTTATCAACATCATAATTATAATCTAAATTAAACCCGCATAAATGCATCCGATGTTCTAATTTCTTTTCATATATTTGACTACTCATTTTAAGAGAATGATTTAAATAAGTAACCTTTAATTCTTCATCTTGATATTTTAAATTAAAATGTTTATTTTTAGTTTCATGATATTTATAATAAAAATAATTATAGTAATCATAGATAATACCATCTAAATAAACATTCTGTTTTATTTGATAGATAAACTTAATATTATAAACAAAATTATGTAAACATTTCTCTAATTCTAAATATATATCTAAAGGAAGAGCCTTATCTAAAACAATATTAATTACTAACATTTCTTTAGTAGTAATATAATCAACATTACTTATGATGACACTATTAAAATAATGATGATAATCTTTATTAAAATGAATCTCACTTAACAATTTCTCTAAATCATGCTCCATTATGATCGCTCCCTCTCTTTATTGTGCTTACTAATTATACCAAATAACCTTTCAATATCATAGGACATATAAACAATATCAAGTTAACCGTTCTTAAAATATAAAAAAATGTTATAAGAACTAATTCTTATAACATTTTATATATTTTCTAGTAAATTAAGCTTGTTTATTTACCATTCTTAATGCGATACTACTAACTATTAAAAGACTAATTACCATAAGACTAAACGCTTCACTACCAGTCTTTTCAAGCTTATTATTGTTATTATTGTCATGAATTTCTTTATTCTCTTTTTCATCATTATTCTTAACAACAATAGCATATAAATTTATATTCTTATTAATAGTAATAATATCATTAGCTTGATACATTATACCTTTTCCATCAGCTTGCGTATTCCATCCCATGAATTGATAATTACTAGCTAATGCTTTTAAGTTAGGCGCTAATATTTTAACCTTATCATTTTCAAGATAATGTTTACTATCTTGTGGCATTCCAATATTTTTATGATTATTATGATGATAGATAACTTGATAAGTAGTGATACTAGCTTTGTTCCATTTAGCATACAAGGTCATATCTTTATTAACATCACTATCATAATCATACATCTTAAGATTTTCTTTATCTAAGGTCCATCCCATAAAAACATAACCATCGCGTACTGGTGCTTCACTTGGTTCAGTAACCTTAGTATTTTTACTAACATGTAAATAAGGTACTATCTTCGATGCGGGTTGCCAATAATTATTTTCATGATCATAATTTAAATGAAAATCAACTCTAAATTTTTCTTTTTCCCAAATTCCTCTTAATACTTGTTTAGTTGATAAAACCGTAGCTCCTGGTTGATGTAGTTCATATTCCCATAAACTTTCATGTTCATGAGGATTAGTAGGTTGATTACTTTGCCAACCCTGGAAGCCATAATCTTCTTCATTAGTATGAACGATTGCATGACGTGGCATTGCTTGAATAAAACCAGCTGGTCTATCACTAACACCAGTATGAGTCATAATATAATAGTTATTATTAGTGTCAAAATCTAAACTTTTAATAGCATGAGCTGGAATATTACTTGACCAATTAGCACTTTCATCAATTGCATTTAAACCAATACCATCACCACCATCAAAACCAGGATCAAATTTAGTCCAATAAATTTCAACTGCTCCTGCATTAGGAAATTTATCTCTAATATAGCCACGAGTATCAGTGGTAATTTGACTATGGTAATATGGTCCACTACCATCACGATATAACTCATCACTAGTTGGACTTGGTACATAAAAATAACGATAAGTACTATCAGTCTTAGCCCCAATCGGCATACTTGTCAATTCTTCAGCAATCGGTACATCATTACTATCATCATTATCACCAAAATCATTATAATTGACAAAGATATTCTTTACTATTATTCCTAAATCAGGATTAGTCCCATAATCAGTATAATGATTCTTTTTATTACCACTATCTTTAGTCGTTCCATCAGTTAAATAATTACCATTATCATAACCAATATTACCATTATTATCTAACCCTCTGGTATCTAAATCTTGTAAATCAGCATCACAAGCATGAAAAACAAAAATATTTCCAGTATGTGAACGTTCTTTCATTGAACCTAAAGCATTACTTGTATAACTATTTATTAAATTAATACTAGCTTCATTGGCTGGCTTATGAGCTCCATCAACGCCCGTTCCAATATAATTACCAACTAATAGATTATTAGTTAATTTTGGTACTGGTGGTAATGAATTAATATCAACTTTCTCATAAGTGTCGACGGCGATAGCACCACCACCACCAACAATACCCATTGAAGAACCATTACCAACTAAATCACCAGTAATCCCATTATGATAGAAGGTTGAATGAGTAATTTCACTCTCTGTCATTCCATAAAAATTAATCGCTCCTCCTGAACCATCTGTAACATAAACACAAATAGTAGGTATAATACATCTTCCATACTGAGCTCCAGCAACTTTATTATTTTCAAAAGTACTATTAATAATTTTTGATTTAATTGAAGTACTATAAATACTTCCTTGGACTAAAATAGCTCCCCCATCATCTTGAGCAAAATTACCATTAAAATAACTGTTATCGACATTGAAAGTAACATCGCTCTTACCATCAGCATTGATGGCGATAGCTCCTCCATCAACCGTATTATTTCCTGAACTAGCCGTTGATGTTCCAATCGCTTTATTATTGTTAAAAACACTATTTTCAATAACAATATCTAAATATCCACTACCACTACCATAAACTAGGGCAGCTCCTCGATTATTAGTAACAATATTACTATCAAAATAAGATTTTTCAATAAAATACTTAGCATGATCACTTTGTAAACCACTACTTAAAACAATCGCTCCACTATTATTGTTTTTAAAGGTTGAATTCAATACCTTTAGTTGCTCAGCTGTTTGAGTCGTAATAACTCTTTTTGAAGTATTATTATTAAAAATACTATTGATAATCTCAACATCACTACCATTACTGATCGCTGAATTACTATTATTAATAAAGGTACTATCAATCACTTTCAATTTAGTAGTACTACTTGCTAAAATACTTACTTCACTCATATTTTCAAAAGTAATATTATTAAATTCATAAGTACCTTTACCTAAATTAAAACCACCATTATTTCTAATATTAATATTCTTAAAATTAATGATACCTGTCCCACTATTGTCAAAATCAAAAGCAAATTTACTTAAATCATTTAAAGTACTTAAATCATTTAAATTACTTCCATCAATAATAATATCATAATTAGAATTAACGATTGATTTATTATTATGTGAAGTCAATAATTCACTTGCAAAACCACTATCTAATATAATAGTAGTGTCCTCATTAACATTACTTAAAGCCGTTTGTAATTCACTTTGATTAGTAACATTAACGCTTAATGCTCTCATATTATTAATTGGTATTGTTATCCATAAACAAACAAAAATAATACAAAATAAAATTTTTTTCATATTTATCCCCCTATAAACTAATACCTAATTAGTATAATAGATTCATTAATATTAATCAATTATTTAAGTATGAATTATTGATTATTTTTATAACAATCTCCACAATCAACACAATTACTTCACATATGGTCAATAAATAGCAAAACTAGAGCAAATGCTCTAGTTTTATAGATATAGATTAATTAATTAAAAAATTGATTTTTATAAAAAGCCTTTCATTACTCCTGCTAATAATACTGAACCAATTGTTACAGTAACAAATCCTGCTACTAACATCATCGGTACATAGCGACAGGTTAAATATTCTTTTTCTTTTTCATTACGAGCACTAAATTCAATAGCATCTAATACTAACATATAATTTAATGGGAAACCTAATAAACAATTTAACCCCATAATAAATGATAATTTCCAATCATATTTAAATGCTAATTTACCAACAACCGAACATACAATTAATATTCCTAAGATACCAAAGAAAATTAAACCAGCAATTGGGAATAATAATTTTAAGATTGTATCTGGATTTGATGAAGCAATTGAACTAATAGCATTAACAATAACAATGAAGAAAATGATCCCACTTGACCCAGCACGAGCTGTTGCATCACGAGGTAATATTCTTAATTGGGTAAAGATAACTCCATATAATAATGAGAATATTGAAGTTGAAATAGCGTATTGTCCCATAAATTGTTTAGCAAGCATATTCGATACGACTGCTAAAATACCAACTAAACATACCGCAAATAATATTGTATTTGTCGTCCACATATTATCTGGTAAAAGTGTTGTCATTTTAGCATCTTCTTCTTCACGAACATTGGCCGCTGCAACAATTTCATCCTCTGTTTTACTATCAAGATCTTCGCGCATTACTTTTTTAAATAATGGTGGAATAATGACATAAGCCGGTAATGATTGTAGCGTTAAAATTAATACAGCCATACTTGCTAAAGCATCTTGACCCATTTCTAAAGCCGAAGATTGCATTTCTAAAGCTGCTACAATTCCTCCTCCAACAACCGGAGCAGCAACAACAGCTTTATCCCAACCAAAGATTAAAGCTCCAATAGTACAACATCCAATAGCAACACCAACTAAAGCAACCAATCCTAAAACAGCCACTTTCCAGTTGTTAGTAATATCCTTCAAATCTAAGGTTGTACCCATATTAATAACAATAACTATTGAAGCAAAGGCACTAATTGGACCAGTTAAACCAACCATCTCAACTATTTTAGGTGGCAACATCCCTGACCAAGAAGTTGCTGCTAAAATAATTACAAATACTAATAATCCTGGAATTAAACCCTTAGTAATTTTAGTAATAATATCACCAATAGCAAGAAAACCAAGAATAATCGCAAATAAAATAATAACATGGGCATGATTTAAAAAATTTAGAATTTCGCTCATGATTAATCTCCTTTCTTAAGTAAATCTAGTATAATTTGTAAATGTATTTTAGAACCTACTAATAAAGCCTCTTCACTAACTTTAAATTTAGGATGATGATTAAAGAAGTCATAAGTATCACCATCGCCGCCCCCAATCATAAAGAAACAACCAGGAATGATATCAGTGTATGCTGAAAAATCTTCAGCACCCATTTGCGGATTAGGCATATCATAATAACCTTCATCACCAATAACTTTTTTAACTGCTTTTACTCCAGTTTGGTAAGCATTAAATTCATTGATAACTGAACTATAACCATGAATATAATTAATCTCAACTTCAGCATGATATAGCTTAGCAATATTTTCAACAACAGCATAAATTCTTTCTTCTAATAGTTTACGAACCTCTTTATTAACAGCTCGTACTGTTCCAGACATGAATCCTTCATGTGCAATAATATTAGCAGCTGTTCCAATATTAAATTGTCCAACCGTAATAACAGCTGGTTGTAAAGGCGTAATTGAACGAGAAACAATTGTTTGTAAAGCGCTCACAATTTCTGAACCGACAACAACTAAATCAATTCCTAAATCAGGAGTTGACCCATGAGTACCTTTTCCACGTAATTTAATTTGAAAAGTATCACTAGATGCCGTAAATGCTCCAATTCGTGAAGCAGCACTACCAACTGGCGATCCTCCTGCAATATGAAGTCCAAAAATCTCATCAACATCATCTAAGATACCAGTCGCAATGATTTCTCTTGCTCCCCCTGGTAAAACCTCTTCAGCATGTTGAAAAATAAATTTAA
>JAITPW010000076.1 GCA_031289255.1 Bacilli bacterium | reverse complement strand
TAATAATAATAATAAAGCAATGATACTGATAACAATGAGCATTTCTATCATTGTAAAACCTTTTTTATTGATAAACATAAAATCATCCTTTCTTTTATTAAAGGGAACTACTTAAATCTAAAATCGGTAACATTATTAATAAATACATCATTATTAATAAGAAACCTATCACACTAATGATAATAGGAACACCAATACTTATTATTTTTTTTATCTTATTTTTTAAGATCTCTAATTTAAAATTAAAATAGTTATCAATAATAGTTGCCATACTTAAAGAATTATTACTAATATATAGTTGTTTCTTAAAATCATTTAATAATAACTTATTATTTTTGATAACTTCAAAAAAATGATTACCCATATTTAATTGATTAATTAGATCTTGACATATATAATCAATAAATTTATCATTACTTTGTCTTTTTAGAACTATTAGAGCATCTTTAGATAGGCAAATACTTTTTAAGATCTCTTTTATTTTTAAGCTAAATTTTAATGTAATATAGTACTTAAATAAGTAATTTATGATAGGTATTTTTAAAAGATAAGATAATGTTTGATTAAAATACTTATTTAATAATACTTTTAAGGTAATAATAATTATTACTATCAGGCCAATGGTACTTAATACTATTAAAGGAATAAGATTTAAAGTAATGATAATAAAACGATAATTATCAACTGTTTTAGGATTTATTAATAATAATTGAGGAATTATATAATTACTCACAAAAAGTAAAGCAATTGTAGTCATAATTATTAAAATAATAGGATATAAAAGACTATTAATAATATCCTTTTTAATAGTCCTTATTTTTTTAATAATATCTATTGAAATTATTATACTTTTATCTAATGAATAATGATTATTAAAAAAAATAATATATTCAACTAAAATCGGATTCTTAATTAAATGCACTAATATTTTATCAAGATTGGCATCTTTTTTAATATTATCATTGATTATATTTAGTTGATCATTACTAATTAAATTATAATTATTTAAAGTAACTAAGCTCTTTATTAAAGAATGATCTTGTTGATAATTATTAGCAAGACATATTAATAATAATTCTTCATTTTCCTTCATAAAAAGTCATCTTCTTTGCGAGCATCTTTTTATAATCATTAACTTTAAAATAATCAATTTTTTTATTATTCAAATATTCTTCAATCATGACACTATCAACAAATTCATAAACAGTTGATATTTCATTATTTTTTAAATAAACTAATTCCTGATAACTAACTAGCTTTAAACATGCTTTTAAATCATTATTATTAGCATTTAATTCTAAGAGACGATTAATAGCATAAATAGCATTAATAGCATGCATACTAGCTAAGACTAAATGACCACTTAATGCTGATTTGATAGCTAATTTAAGTTCATCTTCATCTCTAATTTCACCGATAACAATAATATCAGGATCATGTCGCAAAACTTGTTTTAAGACATCAAAATAACTTAATATTTCAGTATTAACACTTATCTGAAGAACTTTATTTATTTCTCTTTCAATGGGATTTTCTAAAGATATTATTTTTTTATTTTTCTTTAATAGGATATCTTCAATTAAGGCATATAAAGTAGTAGTTTTACCTGAACCAGTTTTTCCACAAAATAAAATAAGACCATTTTGAAAATTAACTATCTTATTTAATGTCTCTTGATTATTTTTAATTAAACTTAATTGATTTATATTAATTTTCTTATGATTATTCAATATTCTTATGACAATACTTTTGGAACTTGTGGTATAAACAACACTGACTCTTAGAAAATAATAAAGATGGTTTAACTGATATTTAATAGTACCTGTATGCAATGTTTGTTTATTAATAATATCAATATTAGCAATAAACATAATATAATTAAATAATTTGTGAGAAATATCTTTATCGATTCTTTTTAATTCTTGCACTTGACCTTGTTTTCTAATTCCAATTAAACAATATTCATTATTAATAAAATCTAAATGTAAATCACTACAATAATTTATTATAAGATAATTAATTATTTCTTCAAAGATCTTATTCATATTAACACCTCTAATTAATATAGGTTAATAAAGATGATAATCCTAAAAAAAAAACACTTAATAATATAAGTGTTTTATCCGATTGATCCTTCCATTTCCATTTTTATTAATTGATTTAATTCAACGGCATACTCCATCGGTAATTCTCTAGTAAATGGTTCAATAAAACCCATAATAATCATTTCAGTAGCTTGTTCAATAGTTAATCCTCTACTTTGTAAATAGAATAATTGTTCCTCACTGACTTTACTAACCGTTGCTTCATGTTCAATGTAGGATTTATTATTTTTAACGATATTATTAGGGATGGTATCTGAAGTTGAAATATCATCCAATAATAAAGTATCACATTCTACTTTAGCTTTAGAATTAAGTGCTTTATTATTAATGCTAACTAAACCACGATAATTAACTTTACCACCATGACGAGCAATTGATTTAGATACAATATTGCTTGATGTATGCGGTGCTAAATGAATCATTTTCGAACCAGCATCAAGATACATATTATGAGAAGCAACGGCAATTGATATTGTCGTTCCTTTAGCATATTCCCCAGCTAATAAACAAGCTGGATATTTCATGGTAATATTAGAACCAATATTACCATCAATCCATTCCATACTAGCATGTTCCTTAACTAAGGCTCTTTTAGTTACTAAATTGATAATATTATTAGACCAATTCTGAACTGTCGAATAGCGGCATTTACCACCTTTTAAAATTATTATTTCAACAACAGCAGCATGTAAGGAATCTTTAGCATGGACTGGAGCGGTACAACCTTCGACATAATGGACATCAGCTCCTTCATCAACAATAATTAATGTTCTTTCAAATTGTCCCATTTCTTCAGAATTAATTCTAAAATAAGATTGTAAAGGTTTATCAAGAGTAACATTTTTAGGAACATAAATAAATGAACCACCTGACCAAACAGCACCATTTAAGGCTGCAAATTTATTATCAGTATAAGGGACAACAGTATTAAAGTACTTTTTAAATAATTCAGGATATTCTCTTAAAGCACTATCAGTATCTAAGAAAATAACACCCTTTTCAATAACTTCTTTTAACATATTATGGTAGACTACTTCAGATTCATATTGAGTAGAAATACCGCCTAAATGTTCTTTTTCAGCATCTAATAAACCTAATTTATTAAAAGTATCTTTAATAGTTGTATCAACATTATCCCAATTACTTGTTTGTTTTTTAGTTGATTTAATAAAATATGTAAAATCATCAAAATTTAATGATGATAAATCAGCTCCCCATTCAGGCATTTTAGTATTAATAAAATGTTGATAAGCTTTTAAACGAAATGCAAGCATCCATTCAGGCTCATTCTTTTGTTTTGATATTTCTTTAATAACATCTTCATTAATACCTTTGGCAGTTTTATAGACATCAACATCTTTATCATAAAAACCATATTCATATTCTTCATTAACAGGAATTTCATTATTCATTATTTTTCCTCCTGATATTTATTAATTAAGGCTTGTAAAGCATCATAACCAATAGTAGCGCACTTAATACGATTAGCTTGGCGATGAACATTTTGAAAAGCAATGGCTTCTTCTAAGAGATCTTCATCATATTTTTTTTCATAAATCATATTATTATAATTATCAATAATATTTTGAGCCTCTTTAATCGTTTTACCGATTACTAAATCAGTAAGAATTGAAGTAGAAGAAGTAGCAATCGTACAGGCTACTCCATCAAATCTAATAACTTCAATAATATCATTCTTAATATTAACTTGCATAGTGATATCATCAATGCATGAATCACTATCATTACGAATACTTAAATATTTACTATCATCCACTAATTCATGGTGACGAGGATTATCGTAATGATCCATGATAATACCTCTTAATAACATTGGATCATTTAAAGTAGCCATGATAAGGCATCCCCTTTATTTATTTTTTCTTTTTCAACAATATCTTTTAAAGCATCAACTAATTTATCCATATCTTCAATTGTATTATAAAGATATAAACTTGCTCTAATACTACCTTTAGTATTAAGTAAATTAACTAATAATTTAGCACAATGTTCACCAGTTCTAACGGCAATACCATAAGTAGCAAGTGCTGAACCAATATCTTGCGAACGAGCTCCTTCATATCCAGTTACATTAAAGGCTATCGGACCACCTTCACTATCTTTATTATAAATAATTACTTCAGGTATTTCTTTAATAATTCTTTCAATAGCATGCTTTCTAATTTTCTTAATATGATCATGAATATTATCTAAACCAATCTCCATAATAAATTCAATGGCTTTTCCCATTCCTATGGTAGCTTCAATAGCAGGTGTTCCAGCTTCAAATTTAAAAGGTGCTTGTTTTAGATAATAACAAGTATCACATTCAATTCTCGTATTCATTCCGCCACCTAAATTATAAGCTTCTAAACTATCCAATAAATCATATTTACCCCATAAAACCCCTATTCCAGTTGGTCCACCGAATTTGTGAGCTGAAAATGATAGAAAATCAATATCTAAATCAGTTACATCTATTCTGATATGAGGAACCGATTGGGCACCATCAACAGCTATAATAGCTTCATATTCATGGGTAATGCGGGCTATTTCTTTCATATCAAGACATTGGCCTAAGACATTTGAAATATGAGCTAAACATACTAATTTAACTTTATCATGAATTGATTCTTTAAATAAATCAACCGTTAATTCATTATTTTCATTTAATTTTACATATTCAATTTCAATACCAATTTCATCTTTTAAACGAAACCAAGGTAGAACATTAGATGCATGTTCAAATTCACTTATTAAAATAACATCACCTTTTTTTAAGGAATGTTTTAAACCATGAGCTAATAAATTTATACTATGAGTTGTTCCTGAAGTATAAACAATTTCCATATCAGTTTTGCAATTAATTAATTTTTGAACTATTTTACGAACTTTTTCATATTCAAAATCAGTTCGATGGCTTAATTCATAATCACCACGATGAGCATTAGTTGAATATTCTTCATAGTATTCAACGACTTTATCGATAACACCTTGTGGTTTTAGGGCTGTTGCTCCACTATCAAAATATACTAAATCATGCCCTTCCATTTTAACACCATTTAGAATGGGATATTGTTTTCTAATTTCATTGACATTAAACATTTAAATCAACACCTTATCTTCAATTATTTTTTCTAACTTATGTTTTAATTCTTCATTATTGATATTTTTTAAGATTGGTTTTAAATATCCGTAGGTAATTAATAATGATGCATCATTATTACTAATCCCTCTAGTTTGTAGATAATACAATTGTTCTTCATCCATTTGCCCAACAGCAGCGGCATGACTAGCTTCAACATCAGCTTCATCGATTATTAAATAAGGATTAGCTTGAGCAATGACATTTTCATCAAAAGTAATTATTTTTGATTCTTGATGAGCTTTAGCATTTTTAGCACCATTTTTAATATCGCCAATCCCATTAAAAATTAATTCCCCGTTATTTTTAACAACTCCAAAATTATTTAATAAACCAATGGTATTACAAGCAATGTTATTAATCTTAACATTAAAATATTTTTTATTATGTGATGCAATAGTTGCTACATTATGGATCGCTTTAGCATTATCATTAATTAAACTAATATCAATGTTATAATCAATATTATTTTCATTAAATAAAGCACAACTACATTCATAGGAAGCATTATTTTTAATTGAAATATTCTTATAATATTCAATATCTAAACCATCATTATTAATTAAGAAAAACTCATTAATAACACTATTATCTTCAATTGTATAATTCACTACTATTTTATTGTTATTTTCATCAATGTTATTGGTGATATTAACATTAATACTCTCACTAAAATTCATTATTAAAGAATAAGAAATATTTTTTAAATAAACATCAATATTATAATTATTATCAATATTAAATATTAATTCTTGATTATTTAAGTAATATTCTAAATCTGTTTTAATATTATCATCAACTATTTCGATATATTTATTCATATGATCACCTTCTAAATACTTTCATTGATGATATCAATATCTAATTCTTCTTTTATCCATTCATAACCTTCAGTATCAATTTTAGTTACTAATTCTTGATTACCACTTTTAACAATTTTTCCATCAACTAAAATATGAACATGTGTGGGTTTAACTAAATCAAATAATCTTTCATAATGAGAGACAATGATGGCTCCAAAATGCTCAGAACGCATTTCATTAATGGTATCACTAACAATTTGTAAGGCATCGACGTCTAAACCTGAATCTATTTCATCAAGTAAAGCAAATTTTGGTTTTAATAAATTCATATGAAGCATTTCATTTCTTTTCTTTTCTCCACCGGAAAAGCCTTCATTTAAATAACGATGTGCTAAATCTGGTTTCATTTTCAATTTTTCAACTTCTTTATCTAATTGTTTAATAAATTTAAACAGTGAAATTGGTTTTTCCAGATGAGAATTTAAAGCTGCTCTTAAGAAATCAGCATTAGTAACACCACTTACTTCAGTCGGGTATTGCATTCCTAAAAATAATCCCGCTTTAGATCTTTCATCAACTGATAAAGCTAAAATATCAATATTATCTAAAAAAATACTTCCTTTTTCTATTCTATATTTAGGATGACCCATAATAGCACTTAATAAAGTTGATTTACCATTACCATTAGGTCCCATCAAGGCATGAACTTCACCAGTATTTACGACTAAATTTATTCCTTTTAAGATTAGTTTATCTTCGACACTAACATATAAATTATCTATTTTAAGAGTTGACATTAACCAACATCCTTTCAATTTTATTTCATATTGATTTTATCATAAAACACCGTATATTTCGCTCAATATAGTAATATTTGTTTACTATTGTTGGGATGATTGCTATAATTGACAAAAGGAGATGACAAACATGGAAAACTGTTTATTTTGTAAAATTATTAGTAATGAAATTCCTGCATATAAAATATATGAAGATGATGATTTTTTAGCATTTTTAGATATTTCTCAAACAACTAAAGGTCATACTTTAGTAATTCCTAAAAAACATTATCGTAATATTTATGATGTCGATGAAGATACGGTTGCTAAAATACATCAATTAGCCTTTAAACTGGCTAAACAAATAACTAAGAAATTAAATGCTCAAGGAGTTAATATTTTAAATAATAATGAAGCAATTGCTGGTCAAACCATCTTTCACTATCATGTTCATATTATTCCTCGTTATCGTGATGATGATAAAATATCAATAGTCTTTAACGAAAATATTGATTCTAATATCGAAGAAACCTACCATATCTTAAAATAAAAAAAACTAATTTGATTAGTTTTTTTATTTTACGACGATATTAAATAATTTATTTTTGATATATATTTCTTTGATAATTGTTTTATTATTAATATTATTAATAATATTTTCATTTTGATAAACAAGCTTCTTTAATTCTTCTTCACTAATATTATTAATTGTTTTTAATTTAGCTCTAACTTTACCATTTATTTGAGCGACAATGGTAATTTCATCCTCTTTTATCATATCTTCACAATATTGTGGCCATTCATGATAAGCTAATTCAGTAGTATTACCTAAATATTGCCATAATTCATTACCAATATGAGGACAAATACAAGAGAACATTTGAATAAAACCATTTAAATAAGGAGAATAAAGTTGTTCTTGTTTATAAGCTTCATTGATGAAAATCATCATTTGAGAAATAGCAGTATTAAAATTCAATGATTCAAAGTCATTAGTTATTTTTTTTACACTTTGATGATAAATAATATCTAAACTACCATCATTAGTATTAGTTATAATATTTTCTTTAGTAACTAATCGATAAACACGGTCAATAAATCTTTTAGCTCCATCTAATCCAGTCGTTGACCATTTTTTCATTTGATCTAATGGACCCATGAACATTTCATATAAACGAAGAGCATCAGCGCCATGACTTTCAATAATATCATTAGGGTTAATAACATTACCTAAAGATTTAGACATTTTAACACCATTTTCACCTAAAATCATTCCTTGATTATAAAGTTTTTGAAATGGTTCCTTAGTGTTAATAACGCCACAGTCATAAAGGACTTTATGCCAAAAACGAGAATATAATAAATGTAAAACAGCATGTTCAGCTCCACCAACATATAAATCAACTGGTAAAAATTCATTAATTAAGTTTTGAGTTTCTTTTTTATCTAAATCTAAATAACCATTCTCTGATTTCATAATATATGCAATATAATACCAACAAGAACCAGCCCATTGTGGCATCGTATTAGTGTCACGACGACCTTTTTTACCATCTTTAGAAACAACATTAAGCCATTCTGTAGCATTTGCTAAAGGTGATTCACCATTACCACTTGGTTTAATATTATCCATAATTGGCAATTCTAAAGGTAAATCATTTTCATCTACTAAAGAAATAGTGCCATCTTCCCAGTGAATAACCGGAAAAGGTTCTCCCCAATATCTTTGTCGGGCAAAAATCCAATCTCTAAGTTTATAATTAACTTGTTTTTTACCAATATTATTATCTTCTAAATAAGTAATCATTTTGTTAATAGCTTGGTCCTTATTAAGGCCATTTAAAAATCCAGAATTAATTAATTCACTATCTTCTACAAAAGCTTTATTAGTTATATCTCCTTTTAAAACTGGAATAATTTCTAAATCAAATATTTTAGCAAATTCATAATCTCTTTGATCATGGGCTGGAACAGCCATAATAGCCCCCGTACCATAACTTGCTAAGACATAATCACTAATCCAAATCGGTATTTTCTTATTATTAATGGGATTAAGAGCATAACTACCAATAAAAACCCCTGTCTTTTCTTTATTTAGTTCTGTTCTTTCTAAATCAGTTTTGCTTTGAGCAATTTTTTGATAAGCCTCAACATCCTTTAAATATTCATTAGTTGTTAATTTACTAACTAAATGATGTTCTGGAGCTAAAACCATATATGTCGCTCCAAATAGAGTATCTGGTCTTGTTGAAAAAACTTCAATTTGATTATCAAAGCCATCAATACTAAAATTAATACTAGCACCTTCAGATTTACCAATCCAGTTTCTTTGCATTTCTTTTACACTATTAGGCCAATCTAAATCTTCTAAATCATCTAATAATCTTTGAGCATAATGAGTGATCTTTAGGACCCATTGTTTCATCGGACGTTTAAATACCTGGAAATGGCCTCTTTCAGAGTACATTAAACCATTTTCATTAATTATCTCTTCATTAGCAAGAACCGTTCCTAATTCAGGACACCAATTAACTTCAATATCTTTAATTTCAGCTAATCCTTTATTATATAGTTTAATAAAAATCCATTGGGTCCACTTGAAAAAATGAGGATCAGTTGTATCAACTTCACGATCCCAATCATAAGATAATCCTAATGATTTAATTTGAGCTTTAAAAGTTGCAATATTTTGTTGGGTAAATTCTTTAGGATGATGTCCTGTTTCAATAGCATATTGTTCTGCTGGTAAACCAAAAGCATCCCATCCCATTGGATGTAAAACTTGAAAGTTATTCATTCTTAAATAACGAGAATAAATATCAGTAGCAGTATAACCTTCAGGGTGCCCAACATGTAAACCTACTCCACTAGGATAAGGGAACATATCAAGAATATATTTTTTTGGTTTTATTAATTCATTTGAAACCTTAAAAATTTTATGATCTTCCCAATGCTTTTGCCATTTCTTTTCAACTTCTTGATGATTGTAATTCATTTAAATTTCCTCCTTATAATAAAAAAAGTCCTTAGTTAAGGACGAATAATCGCGGTACCACCTTAATTCATAATATTATCATAAATAATATTATACACTCTTACTATTAACGCTAGTTAACGATTTTAGTTTTCTAAAATTACTCCATGATAAGTTCGCTAATTATTTATCTTGATTCACACCAGCCATCAAGTCTCTGTTAATAAATAATTTAGGTAATACTTCACTTCATAGTATTATATTAAATTGTTGGTTTTTTATAAAAATCAATAAAGAAATTTTCAACATATCTAGTATCAGGCGATTTAATAATGTTCTGATTATAGGCAATGACAATTTCCCATGGAATAGCTGGTCTAATATCGACAGCCACCATACCACTATTACTCATAATATCATCAAATGGTTTTGGTAATAAAGCAACCCCATCAGCATAATCAGCCATACTAAGTAATAGATCCCATTGACCTGATTTAAAATAATAATCGGGCTCTAAATCATATGATTTAAAAACTTTTTGGATTTGTTGATAAATAATATAATCTTCTGGTAAAGACATAATTTTTTCAGCAGCAATCTCTTCTAAAGAAACAATCTTCTTTTTCGCAAAAGGATGTTTCTTGTTGACATAACAAGAGATAGTATCAGAATAAATTAACTTAGTAATAATATCTTTATTATTAATAGGTTCGGTTGTGATTGCTAAATCGATAATATTTTTTTGAAGTTTATCATATAAAGTATAAGCATTATCTTCATTGATTTCTAATCGGATATCTTCATTTTTATCAATTAATTTTGGAATAGACTTTGAACATAAGAAGGTTAAAATCAATGGTGGAATACCAATACGAACACGACCTTTAAATAATTCACTCTGTTGTTTTAATTCGTAATTTAATTGTTCCATTTTACTGATAATAATTTTAGCATCATTATAGAACTTTGTTCCTATTTTTGTTAATCTTTTAAAGCGACCAAATTCTTTATCAAATAATTTAATCTCGAATTCTTTTTCCAATTCCATTATCATTTGTGAAAGGGTTGGTTGTGTAATATTTAATTTTTTTGAAGTTTTAGAAAGATTATAATCGTTTTCTACTACTGCTATAAAATAATTTAATTGTTTCAAATCCATGTTATCACCTACTTGTATTATAATGTAAAATTATAGAATTACAAGTATTATTATAAAAAAAACTTCTAATAAATTAAAATAATTGTGAATTTTGTGAAAAATGTGAATTTTATCAGTTCAAACTATGTGAAAATAATCAAATATGTATTATACTATATACATAGATAAATTAATTAAAGAATTGAAAGGAGAAATTATTGTGTATTATAAGTATGAGTTGTTGCATTATACACGTAAAAACAGAAAGATCTCATTAAGAGAAATAGGACAGGTTATTGGAGTTTCAGAGTCGTATCTCTCTTTAATTGAGAAAGGAAAGAGAAACCTAAGTTTTGATATGGCAGTTAAAATATCAAATTACTTAGAAACAACCCCTGATGAACTTTTCTTAGAAGATCATCGCATTTTTCTCAATGATAACAAAGGTTATGAAATTAAATGTGAAAAATAACTAATTAACTATCATCATCATAATTATTATTAATTATGATGAATGATAGTTTTTTATATTATAAAAAACACCTTATAAACTAGTAATAGTCCATAAGATGTTTTTATTATAAATTCAATTAATTTATATTTTTATTATTGGGATAAACCTTGCTTAATTGCGTATTAATTATTAATACGATAATTAAATTAATAATAATAGTAGGTACAAAGAAAGTTGCATTATAAATTATTGAAGCGACAAAAGCTGTTTGATAAAATAACATTCCGCTACATACATACGATAATAAAGCGATAATACAGGCTATAACATAACCCATTAAATTATTAATCAAATCTTTTCCTTTAAAGAAGTTAATTTGACCACATAAACAGATTACGATAACGGGAATAAAATAATCAAACATTACTTGAATGGGATTAAGGACATAACCTCCGATAAAAGCTTGTAAAAAAGCTGTTATAATTCCAATAAATAAACAGTTTTTAAAATTATCATTAAAAGCTGCTACTAATATTGGTACTAAATAAATGGTAATACTCCCTCCAGCTGGCATTTGAAATACTACAAATTGCGATAAAATATACGATATCGCTGAAATTAAAGCAATTACTACTAAATCCTTGGTTTTAAACATATTATTTATTCTCCTTTCTGCAAATAAAAACACTAACTATCTAGCTAGTGTATTTTTTCATATTAAAAAAAATGCTCCCTACGCTAGTCTTAACTATCAGGTTCTAAGGGTTAGGTTTTAAACCTTCTCAACTTTTAAAGTTCCCCTGCAATAGTGTATTTTATTTGTCCAAAAGATTATAACATGTTACTAATGTTGATGTCTATAAAATTCTGACTAGTAGTAATAAATAATTAGAAAATTCAATGATTCTTAGATATATCAGTTATTATTAAATGATTATTTATCACTTTTATAACATATTTAGCACAAAGAGCCACAAGATAACCAGTTATGATACCACTTATTATTAAATAAGGTAAATAATACATAAAGACAAAATTATTGTATAAAAGGCAAACAACAATTATTTGAAATAAATTAAATAAGACAGCTTGAATCATCGAGATTCCAAAAATAGAAAATTTATTAATTTTAATAATAATAAATAAAAAAATCATACTACCTAAACAGCTAAACAAGCTAATAATAAAAGGTATGGAAAATAAAGTACCAATAATTAAATTTGCGAGTATAACTCTTAAGAAATTAATAATAAACATTTCTTTAAATCCAAAATAATATAGGATAAAAATAGTAACAATATTAGTCAGACCCAATTTAATTCCAGGTACGATAAAAACCGCAAAAGAAATGTTCTCGACAATATTCACAATGATGGCAATACTTAAAAATAAGGAAAGTATTACTATTTTTTTAGTTGTTAATATCATTTTATGAACACATCCACATCATCACTGCTTCTTCCTTCTACTTTAATATACAATTCATTAGGTAAACAAACGATGGGAGCAATAGATTGATCAGACCATCCTTGTAAAGAACATAAATGCTTATTTGATTGTTCTTCAATTACTCTAACATGAGTACCCTCTTTAATAATTATTAGTTTTCCTTTAGTAGCTTCTATTTCAAAAGTATCTTTTTTTTCATTTGTTAAATCAAAAGTATAAACTAATTTATTTCGATAATAAACTTTTGCTACTTGATCTTGTTGTAAATTAATATTTTGATAAGTAATAAACAATAACAAAACACCTAATAATAAAGTTATTAGAATTAAGATAATATCAAATTTATTTAATTTTAACGTCATTTTTAAGACCTTCACTAACAATAATTTTTTCTTTTTTATTAATAATAATATATTCAAAATGGTATTTTTTTGCTAATTTATCAATTTCCTGTTCATTTAACATAAAACATTCCGTACTAAAATAATCACCTATTAAACCATCACTACTTACAATAGTTACTGAACGATTAATATTAGCTGGTAATAAGGTATTAGGATCAATAATATGACTCATTCTTTTATTATCAATCATATAATATCTTTGATAATCACCTGAAGTAACAATACTAGTATCTTGAGCATTTAAAGTTAAAATATAGATATTAGGATTGTTAGGATCAGCAATCCCAATTGTAAAAGGCTTATTATTTTTATTGCCAATGACACTAACATTACCACCAGCATTTATAATACCAGAATGTAAACCATCTTTATGAATTTTTTGAGCAACTTGATCAGTAGCATACCCTTTTGCAATACTTCCAACATCAATTTTAGCACATTGTTTTTTTAAATATACGGTATACTCAGCTTCATTTAAAACAATATTATTTATATTAGTACATTGATTCAATTTTTTTAAATTAGTCATATCTGGGTTAACAATAGCTTTTCCAGCTTCATAATTTTCTTGAACAATTTTATATTCATTAATAATGGGACTTAAAGCAATATTATTCTTTTTATTAGCTCCATGATAATAAATAATGGTTTGATTAATTACATCAAACAGCTCTTTATTGACCTTAACTGGTTTAATACCAGCATTATCATTAATTGATTTAATATTATTAATATTATCATAATTTTGATAAGCATCAAATAGTTTATGATAGGTATTAAAACTATTTTTTACTTCAATAAAATATTTATCAAATTCTTTCTTATTACTTGTATAACCTGTAAACTCAATATAAGTATCAAAAGATAAAAAAGAATCATTGTATTTTTCTTGTTTTTGAGAACAACCTATTACTAAGCAAAGACATATTAATAAGAGTATACTTCTTTTCATTGATAATAACCTCCATAAAATAAAAAAAGCTAAAGGGCAAAGATAAATCCCGAATATTTTCAGGTGGGTTCACTACATATTACTTTAGGTTACTTAACTACTTAATGACTAAGTTTACACACCATAATATAACGCATGATCCCTTTATCTTTATTTGAGGAATTTTTTATGCCCCTTAACACTAAAATTATAACATATAAAACTTGATTATTAAACAGAATTATCCCTTTTTTAAAAACAATTAACAACTCTTATTAATTTATGATATTTTGTTTTCATAGAATAATAAAGAATTATGTAATTAACATATAGCTTAAAAAAAGAACTTGTAAATATAAGATAAGATTGCTTAAAATTTCTAAAAATAATTAAGATAATAATTCTTCTATGACTTAAAATAAATAAATTATCTTTTTTTTTTTAAGATTATGATTATTTCTTAATGATTATTTGTAATGTATCAATATAAATATCGGTAAAATAATACAAAATAAAAAAGCATCAAATGCTTTTTTAAGAGTATTTAATTATGATTCTTTTTCTTTAAATAATGTTGATAACCATAATCACTGATAATACGACCCCTTTGGGTTCGCTTAATTATATTCTTTTGAAGAAGATACGGTTCATACATATCTTCAATAGTGTGAGCGTCTTCACCGATAGTAGCCGCTAAGGCACTTATCCCAACTGGACCACCTTTAAAAGCTTCAACAATACAAGATAATATTTTATGGTCAACATAATCTAATCCCAATTCATCAATACCAAGTGCAATTAATGATTCATCCACAATTTTCTTACTGATGATGGAATTATTTTTAACTTGTGCAAAATCTCTTACTCTTTTTAAAATACGATTAGCAATACGAGGTGTTCCTCGAGAACGCATTGCCAAATCAATAATAGCATCTTCATCGATAGAAGTATTAAAAACACTAGTTGTTCTTAATATAATATCTGATAATTCATTTTCACTATAATAATCTAATCGTTCAACAACTCCAAAACGATCACGTAAAGGAGCTGATAAATCACCAACTCGAGTAGTTGCTCCAACTAAAGTAAAAGGAGCGATATCAACTCTTATTGAACGAGCACTTTCATCTTTACCAACAATGATGTCAATACAAAAATCCTCTAAAGCTGAATAAAGAACTTCCTCAATATTTTGGGGTAAGCGATGAATTTCATCAATAAATAAGATATCGCCAGGATTAAGCGTTGTTAATAAAGCAGCTAAATCCCCTTGTTTTTCAAGACTTGGACCACTAGTATATCTAATACTACCACCAATTTCATTAGCAATAATAGTTGCTAAAGTTGTTTTACCAAGTCCAGGTGGACCAAATAACAAAACATGATCTAAGACTTCATTTCTACTTTTAGCAGCTTCAATATAAATTGATAAGTTATTCTTAATATTGTTTTGTCCAATATATTCATTTAGATATTGGGGGCGTAATAATAATTCTTGTTTTTCTAATGAAGATTCATCTTCATCAAATATTCTATTTTGCATTACTTTCACCTACTTCAACAATAATTTTAAACCTTTTTTTATATATTGTTCAGTACTTAATTTTTCTAATAAAAGAACTTTTTCGATTTTTTTAAGTTCATTATCTTTGTATCCAAGTACTTTTAATGCTTCAAGAGCATCATTATAATCTTGATTATTATTAAATTCAGTAATTTTAAATTTTCCTTTTAAATCTAAGATAATTTGAGCGGCGCTTTTGGGACCTATCCCAGGTATTTTACGGAGGATACTAATTTGTTCAAGCTCAATAGCGTTAATTAATTCATTAGTATCAATACTAGTAAGAATAGTTATAGCGGTTTTAGGGCCAACACCATTAACGGAGATTAATTTTAAAAATAGTTCTTTCTTTTCTTTTGTATTAAAACCAAATAATAATAATTGATCTTCTTTTACATATGTATAAACATATAATTCAATTTCATAATTAATTTTATAATCATATGGTAATGGAGTAAAAACTTGATAGCCAACATTGTTAACATTAATGATGATATTATCAATATTAATATCTTGAATAATACCTTTTAAATAGCCAATCATTTTGATAAAACCTCAGTAATATTTAGTGGTTGACTAGCATTATTTCTTTTATGTTCACTGACTTGATGTAAAAATTGAATTCTATTTTTAATATTTTCATCAACTTTTTGACCATTAAGATATTTTTCTAATTCTTCATAGCTAAACTGCATTTCTTCTTCATCAGTTTGGTTATCAATTAAACCGGCACTTGGAGCTTTATTAATTATTTTTTGATCAATATTAAAATAGGTAGCTAATTGATAAACTTGTGATTTTAATAAATGAACTAAAGGTACTAAATCAACACCACCATCACCAAATTTAGTAAAATAACCGGTATACCATTCACATTTATTATCAGTTCCAACTACTAAATAACCATAATTTTGAGCATAAGCATATAGAGTTGTCATTCGTAAACGTGCTTTAGTATTAGCTTTAGCCATGATATAAGAACTAGATGGCTTGATATTATTACTAATATTATTATTAATTAATTCATCATAAGTTTTATCTAAATTAATAATATGATAATCTAAATTAATATCTTGACAAACAATTTGGGCATGATTCACATCTTCTTTTTGTGAATAACAAGGTAATATTAAACCTAAACTATTATTAGGAAATGCTTTCTTGATAAGACATGCAACAACAGCTGAATCGATTCCGCCACTTACTCCAACAATAAGACCATTACTATGAGCTTCACTCACTTTATCTTGTAACCACTTAACTAAATAATTAACATATTTTTCCATAAAACCACCTAATCTATAAATTCAAAAGTATAATCTAAAATAACAATAGTATCTTCATTTTTAGCTCCTGCTTTACGTAATGCATCATCTACTCCATACATTCTCATCAGTTTAGAAAAACGACTTATACCATCTTCGGTATTAAAATTAGCCATTTTAAAAGCTTTTTCAATTCGAGGACCATTAACATAATATTCTCCATTGATAACTTTAATATCAATATAATCATCATTATTATAACCAAATACTTTAACAGTATCAAATGTATCATAATTTATTGGAGTATTTTTTAAGATATCACTAATTTTATATAAGACATCTTTTAAACCATCATGCATTAAGGTACTTACCTTAAAAATATCATATTGTTTATGATATTTATCCCAAAAACGATCAAAATTATCTTCAGCATTTGGTAAATCCATTTTATTGGCAACGACAATCATTTTTCGATTTAATAAGGTTTCATTATATTCAAACAATTCTTTATTAATAACTTTAAAATCATTTAATGGATCTCTACCCTCTTTACCTGACATATCGATAATATGAACAATAACTCGACATCTTTCAATGTGACGCAAAAATTGTAGACCTAATCCTTTACCTTGATTAGCTCCTTCAATTAAACCTGGTAAATCAGCCATAACAAATGAAAACCCATCATCACTTTTAACTACTCCTAAATTAGGAATAATTGTTGTAAAATGATAATCTGCAATCTCTGGTTTAGCTGCTGTTACTACTGATAAGAAAGTTGATTTACCAACACTAGGCAATCCTACTAATCCAACATCAGCTAGCAGTTTTAATTCAACAATAATATCTAATCTTTCTCCTGGTTCACCATTTTCACTAATATCAGGTGCCGGATTATTATTAGTAGCAAAACGAGCATTACCACGTCCCCCACGGCCACCTTTAGCAATAATAATCTCTTGTTGATCTTCAACAATATCTCCTAAAAGCATATCATTATTATCTTTAATTATTGTTCCAATAGGAACTTTAATAATAGTAGGGCCAGCATTTTTACCATGGCATTTTTTAGTCATCCCATTTTCACCTTTATTACCCTTAATAATTTTATTATATCTTAAATCAAGTAATGTTGATAAATTACGATCTCCTTTAAAAATAATATCAGAACCACGTCCCCCATCTCCACCAGCTGGGCCACCTAAAGGAACATATTTCTCTCTTCTAAAAGCAACAATACCATTACCACCATCACCGGCTTCAAGTTTTAATTTTACTTTATCGACAAACATTTTTTCCACCTCCATTTTTTATAATAAAAGCATCCTATAAGGATGCTTAATATCTATTGTTCAGGATATACCGAAACCTTTTTACGATCTCTTCCCATTCTTTCATATTTAACAGTACCATCAATTGTAGCAAACAAAGTGTCATCCCCACCTTTTTTTACATTAGTACCAGGATAAATTTTTGTCCCACGTTGACGATATATTATTGATCCAGCACGAGTGTACTGACCATCAGCTTTTTTAGCACCTAATCTTTTTGAATGTGAATCACGACCATTTTTAGTTGAACCCACACCTTTTTTAGATGCAAAAAATTGAATATCTAAACCATAGTTAAACATGTTAACACCTCCATTTAAATATATTTACTAGTAATATTAAGATAATTACTATATTTTTCTGCAATTGTTTTTAATTGAATAATAATTGTTTGAGCAATAATTTGAATATCTCTTTCTTCATTTAAAGAAATTTTAATTATAGCTTCATTAATATTAATATTATTTTTATCAAGATTATGTTCATTTAAAGCATTTAATCCTCCAAAGACAATTGAAGATATTCCAGCACAAACAATATCTTGTCCACTATAATCATAATTACTATGACCACTTACATTAATACTAATAATTAAATTATTATGATATTCTAATAGTACTTCAGTCATGTTAGAAAACAATACTATTGATTGTTATTTTGGTATATGGTTGACGATGACCTTGTTTTTTCTTAGTGCTTTTCTTAGGTTTATATTTAAAAACAATAATTTTCTTTTCTTTACCTTGTTTTTCAACAGTACCTTCAACTTTAGCATTTTCAAGATATGGATTACCGATAATTGTTTCATTATCACTAACTAATAATACTTTATCAAAAGTAATCTTATCACCTTCAGCAACTTCTAATTTCTCTACAAAAATAACATCATTTTCAGAAACTTTTAATTGCTTACCACCAGTTTCAATAATTGCGTACATATTTACACCTCCATTATACTTAGACTCGCCTACTAAGGTGAAGTCAAACTTACTTAAAACCTCTTAAGTGCGGTTGTAGGACAATCAAGTGTCTACAACATTTAATATTATACAATAGTTTATTTACTTAGTCAAACTATTAATTCTTTTGCCTAATGAGAATAAATGTTCTTTTTCTCCAGCTAATAAAAGAATATCATGTTCAAGGATTTTAACATTACCCCTTGGTATAATTACCTTTCCATCTCTTTTAATCATAATAATTAAAATATCATCTGGTAAAGCTAAATCCATAACTAAACGATTAATAGCGCGTGAATTACTTGGGATATTAACTTCTAATAATTCAGCATTTATTTTTCCTGATTCATCATAAATGGTGGTTAAAGATAACTCATCATTTTCAATAACATCTAATTTCTTAGCAATAAACATAAATAATGAACCTTGGATGACAACTGATAATAATGAAACAATAAAAACAATATTAAAAATCCATCGTACTGATTCAATTGAATAAGTTAAAGCAGCTGCAGCAAAGACAATTGAAGCTGCTCCCCTAAAACCAACCCAGGATATAAATATTTTTTCTTTAATAGAATATTTACTAAACATTAAACAGATAAAGACGGTAATAGGACGAGCAATTAATGTTACAAAAATCATAATTATGGCTCCATCAAGAGCAACTTTTGGTAATTCATGAGGAACGACTAATAAACCTAACATTAAAAATAAAATAATTTGTAATAACCAAGATAAACCATCAAAATATTTTATCATACTAAAACGATGGACGATACGATGATTACCTAATACTATCCCTGTCAAATATATTGCCAGAAAACCATTACCATGAATTTCTTTAGTAAAGGCATATGAAAATAATGCTATCCCAATCATTAAGATTGAATAAAGACCATCAATTTCTAATTCAATCTTATTAATAATATAAACACCTAATTTTCCAATTAATAATCCCGATATGGCACCTAAAGTTATTTCTAGAAATATAACTAAACCAATATTGACATTATTTCCTAACAGAATGTTTATAAAAATCATTGTTAAAGTAAAAGAAATCCAGTCATTAGACCCACTTTCCATTTCCAATAAATAAGACATATTATTTTTTAAATTTAATTTATGAGTTGTTAAAATAGAAAAAACAGAAGCTGGATCAGTTGATGATAAAATTGCTCCAATTAAAAGACCTTCAAGCATACTTAACTTAAAGACAAAATGAACAAAAGCCGCAATTAAAAAAGTAGTTATTAGGATACCAAGTGATGCTAACAAACTAGCTGGTATTAAAGATGACTTAGCTTTATCCCAATGAGTTGAAAGACCACCATAAAAAATAATAATTGCTAAGGCAAAAAAACCTAAATCATTTGCTAGACTAGCATTATCAAAATTAATTCCACCAATACCATCTTCTCCTAATAACATTCCAATTAATATGAATACTATCAGTGTTGGAACTCCGATTTTAACCATAAATTTACTTGAAAATACGGAAACTAAAAAAATTATGGCAATACCTAAAAGCAACATATTATCACCTCATTTACTCTTATATTATTATACTATATTTAAGACAATAAATAAAATTTACAATAAATTCAATAAATGTATATTAATTTTTTAGTAAATGTTATAAAATAGATAATAT
>JAITPW010000069.1 GCA_031289255.1 Bacilli bacterium | reverse complement strand
AATACTACTTCAACATCATTTTCTAAGATACCTGTGCTATTCATATAATAAGCTAAAGACTTATTACGAGAACCAGTACGACTTTCTGATAAATAGACATTTTTATCGTAAGTAATATCATCATTACCAGTAATATCTTTAATTAAGTTAATAATTCGTTGAACTTTCTCTTCTGAAGTAGCTCCTTTAATAAATGAAGTACAAACAATTGCTCCTGCATTAATAAAAGGATTCAATGGTTTATTATCCTCTTTAAGTTCCAAATTAACAATTGAATTAAAACTAGACGATGTTGGTTCCAAATTAACTTTTTCAAAAACAGCTTCAATCCCACTATCTAAAATAGCTTGAATTAAAATACAAACCTTTGAAACACTTTGCATTGAGAATTTCTTTTCAAAATCACCAACCCCATATAAATCACCATTACTTTTTACTAAAGCTGCCCCAAATAAATTAGGATCAACTTTACCTAATTCAGGAATATAATCAGCAACCGCTCCTTGTCCTTGATAAACTAAACATTTCTTGTAAGTATTATTTAAAATATTATTAATATCTTGCATTTTTTCACTCCCAATCTTTCAATAATATAACATAACTAACTATAAGTTGCTAGTATATATTTTATTAGATTATTGTTTTTTTATACTTAATGTTTTTAAAATAATTTATTTTAATTACTAAAATAAGGTTTTAATTATAATGTATATTTATTAAATTGATAAATTCAAAAAAAAATTATTATTATGAAAATTATTATTATGAAAATTTATTCACACTTTATTCGCAATAAATTCATAAATAATTTAAAACAATTAAAATATTAGATAATAAGCTAATATCATATAAAATATCAATTTTTATATCTTAAATGCTCTATTTTTACTAAAATTATTAATTAATGATCCAATATTAAGATCATATTCTTTTAAGTTTTATGAATTTTATGAATTTAGTATGAAGATATATGAAGATTTTTTTAGACAAAACTATCATTTGTGAATTTTTATTCATAAATATTCTCCTAAATATAAACCATTATATCATTTTGTTTATATAAGAAAGTTTGAAAATTATATTTTTACTGTTATAATTTTATTTGTTGATAGAATTATATTATATATTAGGAGGAATTAATTATGTCTAGTTCAACAAAAGGTAAATTATCATTAGTTGCTTTATGTTTAATGATATTTACATCGGTATATGGTTTTAATAATATACCAAGAGCATTCTTTAGAATGGGTTATGCAGCCATACCATGGTATATCATTGCGGGCTTGTTCTTTTTTATTCCTTTTGCCTTCATGGTTACGGAATTAGGTTCAGCCTTTAAAAATGAAAAAGGTGGTATTTATTCATGGATGCAAAAATCAGTTGGTCCAACTTTTGCTTTTATTGGAACCTTTATGTGGTATGCATCTTACATTATTTGGATGTTAAATATCTCAACTGGAATTTTAGCACCTTTATCTAATGCTATTTTTGGTGAAACCAAATTACCTGATGTGGTTTGGATGTCAGTCTTTGGTGTTGTCTGGATTGTTTCAGTAACGTTTATTTCTTTAAAAGGAATTGATTGGATTAAAAAAATAGCCAGTGTTGGTGGAATTGCTGTTTTAGCCATTAATGGTTTATTACTAATTGGTTCTTTAATAGTAGTTATTCATAATGGTGCTCCAGCAACACCTATTAATGCTGCTGCTTTTATAAATTCACCAAACCCTACTTTTACCCCAAGCCTTGTTGCTTTTGTCGCATTCATGGTTTATGCTATCTTTGCTTATGGTGGTTGTGAAGCCGTTGGTGGTTTAGTTGATGAAACCGATAAACCAGAAAAAAACTTCCCTAAAGGAGTAGTCGTTTCAGCTTTAATCATAACAATAGGTTACTCATTAATGATCTTATTAGTTGGACTAGCAATTAATTATACTCCCAATAGTCCATTCTACCAAAAAGTTGCCAATGGTGATATTCATTTAGGTAACGCCTCTTATGTTGTCTTAAATTATTTAGGTGATGGTGTTGGTCATGCTTTAGGTCTAAGTGATGCTAGTTCGATTGTACTTGGACAATGGTTTGCACGTATCTTAGGAATATCAATTGTCTGTTCATTATTAGGAGCCTTCTTTACCCTAATATATTCACCAATTAAACAAATAATTATGGGAACTCCTAAGAAATTATGGCCGGCAAGATTAGGCGAATTAGATGAAAAAGGTATGCCTCGTCGTGCTATGATCGTCCAAATGGGCTTTGTCTTAGGTTTCATTTTATTAAATTTAGTACTAAGTCTTGCTAATGAAGGAGCGGCATCATTATTCTTTGAATTTCTAACTAACATGACTAATATTTCGATGACTTTACCTTATTTATTTATTATTATTGCTTATTATAAATTTAAAACTAATGACCACATTGCTAAACCCTTTGTCATCTTTAAGTCTAAGAATTTAGCCGTATTCTTAGTGGTCTTATCAGCAATCGTTGTTGGCTTTGCTAATGTCTTTACCATCATCGAACCTTTAGTTAATTATTTTACAGGAGCTAATCCTGATTTAGGTTTTGCAATGAGAAGCTTTATCTCAATGATCTTAGGTCCCGTCCTGTTTGCTATTATTGCTTCAACAATGATGCGTACTTATATTAAAAAATATCCAAATGAACCATTCGATCGTGATGAAGAATTTGGTATTGAAGAAAATTATCAATAAAAATATTATTAAAACATTTAATATCTTTAAATAAAATCGATAAATATGTTAAGATTAGTCTTAGCATATTTATTAATTTAAACAATAGGAGGAAATATTATGTTTGATAAAAGAATTAATGAAGTGGCTTATCAATTAGTAGATTATTCAATTGATGTCCAAGAAAATGAAATAGTAAGAATAGTAGCTCATGATTTTGAATCTAAGCCACTAGTAAAAGAATTAGTAAAAGAAATTACGAAGAAAAAAGCCATTGCCAGTGTCGAATTTATTGACCATGAAGTTCAAGCCTTAGAATATTTAAATTCTACTGAAAAAGCTCGTCAAGTTAAAGCTAAATGGGAATTAGAAAAGACTAAAGATATGGATGCTTTAATATTAATAAGAGGTAAATCTAATGAATATGAACTTGCTAAAGTTCCTCAAGATATTGTTACTAAAATTATGATATCTAATCAAGATGCTCAATATATTCGTGTTAATCAAAGAAAATGGGTCTTATTAAATTATCCAACTAATTATTATGCTAATAACGCTAAAATGGGATTTGATGAATATCAAGACTTCTTTTATGATGTAATGTTAGTTAATTATCAAAAAATGCACGATGATGCTTTACCATTAAAAAATTTAATGGATAAAACCAATAAAGTTAAGATTATTGGTAATGGTACTGATTTAACTTTTTCAATTAAAGGTATTAATTCTGTTATCTGTGCCGGCGATAAAAATGTTCCTGATGGTGAAGTTTATAGTGCACCTATCAAGGATAGTGTTAATGGAACTATTCAATATAATACAATATCAAGTATTCAAGGTATTGAATTTAAAAATGTTCGACTTGTAATAAAAGATGGTCAAATTATTGAAGCTACCTCAGAAATTAATAATGATAAAATAGATCAAATATTTAATAGTGATGAAGGAGCTCGTTATTTTGGGGAATTTGCTCTAGGTCTTAATCCTAAAATAGATCATCCGGTTGGCGATATTCTTTTTGATGAAAAAATATACGGTAGTTTTCATCTAACTCCTGGTCAAGCCTATGATGATGCTGATAATGGTAATGATTCTATTATCCATTGGGATTTAGTCTGTATTCAAACACCTCAATATGGTGGTGGAGAAATCTATTTTGATGATGTCTTAATCCGAAAAGATGGTCAATTTGTCATTACTGAATTATTAAATCTAAATAAATAATAAGGAGTAAGATATGATGAATAAACAAGCTTTGTTAGATCGTTTTTTAACATATATAAAAATTAATACCCAAAGTGATCCTCATTCAAATACTATTCCTAGTAGTCCTCATGAATTAACATTAATTAAACTACTAGAAAAACAATTAGATGAAATGAAAGTTACTTATAATACTGATAAATATGGCTATCTTAGCTTAAAAATTCCAGGTAATGTTGCTGATGTGCCATCGATTGGCTTTTTAGCCCATGTTGATACTGCTCCTGATTATAATGGAGCTGATGTCAATCCCCAAATATTTGATAATTATCAAGGTCAAGATATCTTCTTTAGTAATGGTGAAGTTTTTAGTGCTAAGAAGTTTAAAGAATTAAATAATTATCTTAATAAAACCATTATTACAACGGATGGTACTTCTTTATTAGGCGGTGATGATAAAGCTGGTGTTGCCATTATTATGGAACTAATAAAATACTTTAAAGAACATGAAGAGCTTAAACATGGTGATATTTATGTAGCTTTTACTCTTGATGAAGAAATTGGTACTGGTGTTGATAACTTTGATTTAGCTTATTTTAAACCTGATTTTGCTTATACAATCGATGGTGGTGAAATAGGAGAATTAAATTATGAAACCTTCAACGCTGCTAGTTTAGATATTATTTTTAATGGTTTAAATGTCCATCCTGGTTCAGCAAAGAATAAAATGATTAATACTATGGAATTAGCTCATGAATTTCATGCAGCCTTACCAAAATATGATAAACCAGAATATACTGATAACTATGAAGGTTTCAATATGTTAATGACTATTAATGGTAATGTTGAAAAAACCACATTAAACTATATTATTAGAGATCATAGTAGCGAGTTATTTAATTATCGTAAAGAATATCTTATTGCTCTTATTGAAAATATGAGACTAAAATATCCAGAATCAACAATAACGTATGTCTTAAATGATCAATATTATAATATGAAAGAACAAGTCTTAGCTAAAAAAGAAGCTTTAGACCTTGCTAAAACAGCTATGAAACTTAATGATGTTATGCCTTTAGTTAGACCAATTAGAGGTGGTACTGATGGTTCTAAGCTATCATTTCGAAATATACCCTGCCCTAATTTATTTACAGGCGGGCATAATTTTCATGGTAAATATGAATTCATTTGTTTAGACTCAATGCTTAAAGCCCTCGCTGTTTCCATAACCATAATCAAAGAAAATGCCAAATAAACTAAAAAAACGCTTAACAGCGTTTTTTTAGTTATTTATAAATATTTTTTTATTATTTTTTCACATTCATGTTGCTTCTCAATCGTCAATGAAATTAGGACATAATTAGTTTGAATATTATTATTGATAACTGGTTGTTTAGAAAATAATTCTAAAATGTCATAACCATGATAAACTAAAGGTAAGCTCTGATGATCTTCATCTTTTAAATAATATTGATGTTCTTGACATAAAGTACACTCTAAACAATGATGATTCTTATCTTTATTGATAGGACAATATTCCATAATCATTAAAGGTTGGTAGCCATATCCCAAAGAAGTTGTTGTTTGATTGGCTAATCGCTTATTATAATTCATATTTTCTAGTGAAAATAAAACATTATTAACCTGATAATCATCCAATAATTTAAGACCATATTCATTGCTAATATTAAGACTATAATTAGCTTCTTTATCTTTATTTTTAAATAATTCAAGCATTCCTAAATCGCTAACCATAATAACTGGATAATCTTGAACTAAAGAAACAATATCATCAAAATATTCATCTTTAATTATTCTTGGTAAAACGGGAATAATTTTATCAAAATAATCTTTAATCTTATTTAGAAGTCCTAAATTATCAACATAAACTTCCTTAATATGATACTTCATTAATATCTTAGCTTGTTCTAAAGTTCTAATCATATATTTATAACCAATAAAATGAGTATCAATCGTTTTAATAGGTCGTGCTTATTTTTTGAAAAAGTTTGGCTTAGCTTGTAATTGCTTAATAAGATCATTGATAATATCTCTTTTAAACTGGTTGACTAATCCTTTTGAAATAAAGAATTGCTCATTACTTAAACAAGTAACATTAAAGATAATGGGGGTATTATTTGTTTTTAAGAATAAAGCTTTTAAATCATCTTTAGTCATTATTATTTGATGAGGATTTTCAATAATAAAATCACTTACATATTCTTTATTATTAATAAGAGCTCTTAAAGGTTTATTTAGTTCGACTATTAGAGCAAGGTCATACTTATGTTTATTAAGATATAATTTCAAATTATCATTAATCTCATTAATTAATCGTTCACTTTTCACAATACTAATAACATCATTTTTATGAACATGACAATTTTTATTAATACTAACAAGCCCTTGTTCAATCATCTTAACTTCTTTATTATTATAAATCATTTTAGTAATTTGTTGACCTGTTTCAGTATTATCATTAAAAATTCTAAGATAGTCCTTTTGATATAATGGCTTATTTACATTTAAAGTAATACTATTTTTATTAACATCATGAACTTTTCCAATAATTAATCCATGATTATTGATTCTTTTATTATTACTTAATTTATAACTATTTTGTTCAAGGATCTTACCTTTAGTATAATGACGATTATAAGCAATTTTAAGATTATCAAACATAATAATATCTTCTTTTTTAGCTAAAATACTTTGGTAATACTTAATGACACAATATAAATAGTTCAAACTTTTTAAACGACCTTCTATTTTTAAAGAACTAACAATACTATCAAAAGATAGGATCTCTTCTTGTAATGCTAAATCTTTTAAGCT
>JAITPW010000043.1 GCA_031289255.1 Bacilli bacterium | reverse complement strand
ACTACTATCACTATACATTCATTACCCTTTCTAAAATAGAAAAAACCATATCAAATAAAAAATTGATATGGTTCATAATATAGTATTAATTCGTATAAACATTAACATTGGTGGAGGCGAGGAGAATCGAACTCCTGTCCAAAATAAGTCCCTTGAAAGTAAATTTACAGTTTATTTAGTTTAGTTGTTTCAAATAATATCATTAAACCAACAAAATAATATTATTCTAAGATCAAAAATAAAATACTTAAACGATCAATTAAGTAAGTGTACATATATGATTTGCAACTAATATTAGCTATATGTGAACCTATAAAAGTTGACTGCCAGCATCTATTTGCCTTTAGGCAGCGTAAGCGTAATTAGTGTTTCCACTTATTGTTTGTAGTAGTTACCCTACCAACGGACTGAATTACTAACTAAACATTATCCTGTCGAAACCAGGACGCCCCCTTTTAATAATTTTTTAAAACTTTTTGAATATGGCGTTGGGTATCTTTTGCTTTTAGTACTTCCCTTTTATCATAGTTTTTCTTACCTTTTGCTAAAGCAATTTCGACTTTAACTAAATCTTTAGAAAAATATATTTTTGTGGGAATTATAGTTAATGATTTTTCTTTAACCTCTTGGTTAATTTTTTTTAATTCATTTTTATGTAAAAGCAATTTTCGTTCACGACGTTCCTCGTGATTAAAACGATTACCATTTTCATACAAAGGTATAAATAAATTTAGTAAATAAGCTTCTAAGTTATGATTTATTCTAACATAAGCATCTTTTAAATTAATGCCATTTTGTCTGATAGCTTTAATTTCAGTTCCTTTTAAAATAATACCAGCTTCAAAAGTATCTAACAAATAATAATCATATTTAGCTTTTTTATTAATATTTATAACTTTCATAATTATCACCTTTGCGATTAATATTATATCATAATGAAAATAAAATAGCGATTTATCTCGCTATTTTATTAACACTTATCATTTTATCATTATCAAATTCAATAACATAACCTAAACCATTATCTGGCGAAAGTTCATACATGTTTTTATCTTTTAAGAAATGTTGGTACATTATTGCCGCAATTACTAAACCATGACTAACTACAACAATATTATTTTTTTGAATATGCTTTGTTAGAACATCTTCTAGAAAAGCTGTTGTTCGTTTAAATAAAGCTTGATAAGTTTCACCATTATCAGGATCAATTAAATCGTTAAAAGTATAACCTTTTGCTAATAATTCTTTAAATTTATCATGATATTTAGTACCGGTCCAATCACCAAAATTCATTTCAATCAAATCTTGACGATATTCATCAACCTTTTTATCAGGAAATAAAATATCATAAGATTGCATTGCTCTTTGCATAGTTGAACAATAAGCATAATCAACTTTTAAATGATCATAATAATGTTTTTTATTTGTTAAATCAATAATACCATCTTGATTTAGTTTCTCATCAACTTGACCATTATATATTTTTTTTAAATTACCATCAGTAATTCCATGTCTAATTAAGTACAAATTCATTATTTGACATCATCTTTCTTCTCAGGTTTATTAATTAAAGCTTTTGCCGAAACATTAATTCGCCCTTTATCATCAATTTCCATAACTTTTACTTTAATAATATTACCAATTTTTAAAACATCTTCTACTTTTTCAACTCGTTCATGTGCTATTTTAGAAACATGTAACAAAGCATCAGTACCTGCAAACAGTTCAACAAATGCTCCAAATTTTTCAATTTTAACTACTTTAGCATCATAAATTTCACCAACTTTAGCTTCTTTGACAATATTTAAAATCATCTCTTTAGCTTTATTGATGGCATCACGATCAGAGTGATAAATAATTACTTTTCCATCATCTTCAATATCAATTTTGACATTATTACTAGCTTCAATAATTTTATCAATCATTTCTCCACCACGACCAATGACATCTCTTATTTTTTTGACTTCAATCATAAAAGTATCCATTTTAGGTGCATATTTACTAACTTCTTCACGAGGTTTATTAATTGTTGCAAGCATATTTTCTAAAATATGAGCTCGTCCTACTTTAGCTTGAGCTAAGGCTTCTTGTAAAATTTCACGATTAATTCCTAATATTTTAATATCCATTTGTAAAGCAGTAATACCATTTTTAGTACCAGCTACTTTAAAATCCATGTCACCTAAGTGATCTTCGAGACCTTGGATATCACTTAATATCGTATAATCTTCATCTTTTTTAATCAATCCCATAGCAATTCCCGCTACTGGACTAGTAATAGGAACACCAGCTGCCATTAAAGACATTGTTCCTGCACAAATACTAGCTTGTGAAGTTGAACCATTAGACTCAACAATTTCACTAACTACTCTGATTGTATAAGGAAATTCTTCAATAGTAGGCATGACTTGAGCTAAGGCTCTTTCTCCTAAAGCACCATGGCCTACTTCACGACGTCCAGGAGCTCCCATTCTTCCTGTTTCACCTACTGAGTATGGAGGGAAATTATAGTGAAGCATGAAATGTTTTTGTTCTTCTTCACTAATACCATCTAAAATTTGATACTCATTTAAGGCTCCTAAAGTAGTAATACTGATACATTGGGTTTCTCCACGAGTAAACATAGAACTTCCATGAACACGAGGTAATAAATCTATTTGTGAATTTAAAGGTCTAATTTCATCTTTATTACGACCATCTGGTCTAATTTTATCAACAGTAATTTGTTTTCGAACATGTTCTTTTAATAAATCATGAAAGGCTTCTTTTACTTGTTTAAGCGTTTTTTTCTTTTCATCTTCATTTTCATATTCTTTATTTTCATAAATATCAATTAATTCTTTTACAATATTATCATTTGCTTCATTTTTTTCTTGCTTGGTAAAAATGGCATTAGCTGCAACAATCTTTTCTTTAGCATACTCATTCACAAAAGTAATTATATCTTCATTTATTTGATATAAATCAACTTCAATTTTAGCTTTTCCAACTTCATCAATTATTCTTTGTTGAAATGCACAAAGTTCTTTAATATGTTCATGACCAAACATGATAGCTTCTAACATTTGTTCTTCACTAACTTGTTTAGCTCCAGCTTCAACCATATTAATAGCATCTTTGGTTCCAGCAACTGATAAATCAATTATAGACTTTTCTTGTTCTTCAACACTAGGATTAATGATATATTCACCATTTACTAAACCGACATGGACTCCAGCTACAGGACCTTCAAAAGGAATATCTGAAATAGCTAATGCTAAGGAAGAGCCAAACATAGCAACCATATCAGGATTGACATCAGGATCAACACTCATGACGGTATTAACAACTTGAACTTCATTTCGAAAGCCTTCAGCAAATAAAGGTCGTAAAGGACGGTCAATTAAACGGGCACTTAAAGTAGCATATTCACTCGGACGCCCTTCTCTTTTTAAAAATCCTCCAGGAACTTTTCCAACGGCATATAATTTTTCTTCAAAGACGACTGTTAATGGAAAAAAATCTAAATCTTTTGCTTGTTTACTAGCAACAGCAGTTGTTAAAACAACCGTATCTTCATATCTTACTAAAACAGCTCCATTAGCTTGTTTTGCTATTTCGCCTGTTTCAACTGTGATCTTTTTACCACAAAATTCTAAACTAACATTATAATTATGTTTCATTTTATCTTACCTCTTAGATCGGAAGAGCGTC